>CBEUWV010000006.1:0-18372 GCA_965546895.1 uncultured bacterium | reverse complement strand
TTGAACTCAATGCCAGCGATAAACAGTTGGACTTTCCGGTGGTATACGCCTCCGCAAAACGGGGTGTGGCCCTGCACCAGATTGGGGAAGAAAGCACTGATTTGACGCCTTTACTGGACACCATGCTGGACCATGTACCGGATTCGGAAGGAGACGAAGAACATCCCCTTCAGATGCTGGTATCCGCAATTGAATATGATAATTATCTGGGAAAAATCGGAACCGGAAAAATCGTCAACGGCCATGTCAATCAGGGAGAAGAAGTTCTGCTGCTGAAAAGAAGCGGCAATCGGGTTCTGTATCGGGTCAGCCGAATTTTTACCTACGAAGGCCTGAAGAAAATTCCGGTGAAAGAGGGTTCTGCAGGAGACATTATTTCAATCGCCGGCCTGGAAACAGTGGATGTAGGTGAAACCATTGCGGACCGTGAACACCCGATTCCATTACCCCTCATTGAAATTGATGAGCCAACTCTGTCCATGACTTTTATGGTCAACGATTCTCCTTTTGCCGGCAAAGAAGGAAAATTCGTCACATCCCGAAATCTCTGGGATCGACTGCAGAAAGAACTCCAGACCAACGTCAGTATCCGGGTGGAGAAGACAGAACGTGCCGAGGCCTTTACGGTTAAGGCGAGGGGAGAGCTCCAATTGGCGGTTCTCATAGAGAATATGCGCCGGGAAAGCTATGAATTTCAGGTTTCCAAGCCAAAGGTAATCTATCGGGAACTGAAAGGAAAACGAACCGAACCCATTGAACTGGCCGTCATTGATGTAGCGGACGAATTTGCCGGTGTCGTCATTGAAAAAATGGGGGTCCGTAAGGGACAGATGGTCAATATGACAAACGGGAATGACGGCTACACCCGTCTGGAATTTAAGGTTCCTGCCCGGGGTCTGATCGGATTTCGTAACGAATTCATGACGGTCACCCGGGGCACCGGCATTATCAACCATACTTTCTACGAATATGAATATGAGAAGGGAGAAATCCCCGGCCGTGCACGGGGTGTCCTGATTTCCCAGTCCAAGTGTAAATCCGTGGGGTACGCCCTTTTCAACCGCCAACCAAGGGGTGAGCTTTTTATCGGACCCGGCGTAGAAGGCTATGAAGGCATGATTGTCGGGGAGCATTCCCGTGACAGCGATCTTGTAGTAAATGTGGCCAAAGGGAAAAAACTGACCAACACTCGCGCTTCCGGTTCAGATGAGGCCATTCGCCTGACACCGCCCCGGCAGTTCTCACTGGAACAGGCTATGGAATATATTGCCGACGATGAGTTGCTGGAGATTACTCCCTCAAATATTCGTATGAGAAAAAAAATCCTCAACGCAATGGACCGCCGAAAAGCCGTGAATATGGCCTCCTGGAAGTAATGACGAAAATGGATATGCAGATCAAAAACCTTTGCAGTCCAAACATTTTTTGACAAAATGGTGCAAAGAGCCACACCTTTCCTGGCAAGTCGTGGCAGGGGGAACCCATGGAATTAACTGTACTTTCCGATATTCACGGTACACTGGATAAACTCACCGCTGCCGCTTCACTACTGGCTCAATCCGACCTGACCGTTGTTTGTGGTGATCTCCCCCGCCACGGGGATTTAGATGAGCTGCGCCATGTCGTGGCGGAATTGAAACAGCACACCCGGTGCCTTCTTGCCATTCCCGGCAATATGGACGGTGAAGACAGTATTCGCATACTGAATGAACTGGATGTAAACCTCCATGGAAAATCCCTGATTCTGGAACATATCCAGTTTATCGGTTCAGGCGGTGCAATGCCGACACCATTCGGCACCCCATACGAAATTCCGGAATCAGAAATTGTAAACCGGCTTTCCAGTTTTTATCAACAGGACCATTCCGGACCTCTGGCCGTCATCTGCCATAACCCGCCTCACGGTACGAAATTGGATCGGATTATGTTAAACCGCCATGTGGGTGGAAAACAGATTCGGAAATGGATAGAAGAAGTTCAACCGGAAGTCTTTCTATCGGGCCATATCCACGAAGCTGCCGGAGTGGACAGAATCGGAAAAACCGTCCTCTTAAACCCCGGCCCATTCCGCCGGGGCGGTGTCGGGATTGTTACCATACCCGACACCGGAGAGGTGAACGCCGAGGTTGTAATCGTATGACTCGTGAACAGGAACCTGCAAAAATCCAGTCCATGTTCAATGGTATTGCCAAGCGCTATGATTTCCTGAACCATTTTTTCAGTTTCAATATTGATGCACTGTGGCGGCGAAGGACAGTGAACGCTGTTTCCTTACCGGCACCGGAAGTAATCCTGGATGCTGCCGCCGGCACAATGGATCTGTCCATCGCCTTTGCCCGTAAATTCCCGAAAGCGGACGTAATTGCATTGGATTTTGCCTGTAAGATGCTGAATGGCGGATTGGGAAAATTGAAAAACCACCGGGTATTTCCGGTAAATGGAGACGGACTGGCTCTTCCATTGCCGGACAATTCCGTGGATGTCGTGTCCATTGCCTTTGGTATCCGCAACTTTGAAAGCCTGGAAAACGGATTGGCTGAATTTTACCGGGTACTGAAGCCCGGCGGCAATTTGCTGATACTGGAATTCACCCCCAACCGGAATCCGCTGTTTACCCTCTATTCCGGCTTGTTTATGCCTTTTGTCGGCAGACTGATTTCAAAAGATCCGGACGCCTACCACTATCTGCACCGTTCCGTAAAAGCATTCCCCAATACTGAAATTCTGAAAAAGAAGATGGAAACAGCCGGATTTTCAGCCGTTCATTACAAGAAAATGACAATGGGCATCGCTGCCCTGCATGTTGGCAAAAAATGCGAGTACGTGAGGGGAAACAGATAGGGAAAGTGCGAAGTAGAAGGGAATTGCCCTGTTCCCTGCAATTTCCTTTTCTTCATTTGCACCCGCACGTTCACGCATCACTATCTTGCCACAGTGAAAAGAAGCCTCTCCTGATCCAGTCCGGAGATATTGAGACCGGCAACGGGGGCACTGGAATTGAGAGTAACCCGATCAACACCGAGGTCAGTGATACCTGAAAAAATGCCGGAAACGACATCTGCCAGCCGGGAATGACCATCCAGGGATAGTTCCGCAGTGGCAATGGGGATACCGTTCTGCCATGCTGTGGCAGTGATGGTGGCGACGTCAACACCGGGATTGGCCACAGCCAGGCCCATCCAATTCAACCGCCCTGAAAAACCGGCAGGGAAGGTGAAGTTCAGCTCTTCGTTGGCGGTATCGGACAGGATAAATTCGGCCATTCCACCCTGCCCTGTTGCCCAATAGCTTTGCCGCAGGGCCACGAAGGGTGAATCGTTCTGAACCAGGGCGAAATCCGGGTTTAGCCCGGCATAGTCATTCAGTTCAATTACAGTAACCTGTCCTGCCGGAACAGTGACCGGACTGGTCAGTACCAGTGTTCCACTGCTGTATAGCGCCAGGGAGATGCTTTCCGGTGTATCGCCGATGTTGTCAGCAATCAACCTGTTTTCCCATGTGTTCCAATGATTGGCGATATGGGGAACAATCAGGTTTCCGGTGGCAAAATCCCCAGCCATTGCCGGTGTGAAGAGCAGCTTTTCATTACCGTTTCCGGAGATATTCAGTCCTGTCAGTGTTTGGTCGGAAGAAACCGCTACCCGGGTCACCATGTTCCGGTCAATTCCATTGAAGAACCCCTCCAGAATATCGGCTGTTCGTGTCATAGGAGCCAGTTCTATGGTGGCTTCTCCCAGGGAAGTACCGGTTTCGCTGAAAGCGGTGAGGGTGGCGGTCGCTGTGGTGGCACCGGGATTCATGATCGCCAGTCCCATCCATGTCAGAGACTGGGCTGCGTAGTGGGGTAGCAGAAAAGTAAGGGATTCTCCTTTCGTATCTGAAAGAGAAAACTCCGCAATCCCGTTATCCACAATATTGACAAAGGTTTCCCGGAAGAGGATTCCTTCCATTGAAGTTTCCGCAATGCCGCAGGACCCCTTTACAAGGGGAATTACTTGTTGACTTTCGGCTGGAATTGACAGGTCCTGTTGATCCACCAGTCCTTCCTGATCATAGAGATAGACGGAAACCGTTGCGTCTCCCGTTCCGGTGTTGTCCACGGAGAGGAAGCTCTGCCATTGATCTGACCAGGCAATATGGGGGATAAATACAGCGGTCTGATGTGTCGGAGATGCCTGTCCAAGAACGATGCCCCGAGTGATTTCAATAGGATCACCGCCGCTAAGCTGAAGGGAAAGCTTCAGCGTATAAGCGCCGGGTTGCAATCCCTTCGTATCCCAGAGGCCGAGGACACCGTTTCGCACAGATCTGAACTGTGTCCCGGTTACCGGGATCCACTCAGAGGGAGTGTAGCCTGCACCGTAAAAGACCTGATAACTTTCAAAATCCACGGGCAAATCCGGTCCGGTTACCGTATTTGCGTTTCCGCTGATGGGGATAATTTCGTCCACAGCCGGTGCCCCGGGTGGAGTTATGGATGCTTCCACCACAAGCCCGCTTTTCTTTGCCTGCGGCGCACGCTCGGTCACAGTGTTGGCAAGGAGGATGACGGAATTATCCGTTGCGACAATGTCTCCGTTCAATAGACTCGAAAATGCGTAAAACTGGATGGAGTTGTCGTTGGCCACCGCATCACTGAGGAGACTGGTGAGCAGGAAAGTGGTGCTGGTGTCTCCGCCTGTGAACACGTAGCCGCCTGTCCCGTCAATCAACGTATTGTTCACCGTCGTCTGCGAACTTCCCGTGGCACCGATTTCTCCGACGATGCAGTTTTGCAATGACATGGAATCAATCCCCCATGCGTAGACATTCCATGTTTCAACCGAACTGTTGATGAGATGATAGGTAAGCCCGGAAATCGGCATGATTGTGTCGACATAGGACTGGCCGTTTACCAGGCCGGATAAATCCATGCCGGTGCCTTTGTCCGCGAGGATACCGGTTGTACGCAGGTCAGAATCCCGTACTGTCACATCACAGCCGGGGTTCAGCATCATGCCCCACCAGACGTTTTGAATATTGATCAGACTGATAGAAAATCCAATTCCACTGATTTTTGGATCGCTCTCGGAAATTGAAAAAGAAGAAACATCGGCACCATCGGGAAAGGTCAGATCACCCACACTGCCGTCCTTGAAAACGGGCCAGAAAATGAAAGGACCTTCACTGTTTGCGACTGACAGAGAGGCATCGCCATCTACCACCCATTCCAGTGGGTTGGAGGCGTTTATGTCCGCCGTGGCGGCGCCGAACAGCGCGGTAGTCAAGCCATCATGAAATGTTGTGTTATGTACGACAAATGTCGCATTTTCGGTGAATCCTCCGTTCCAGTTGTAGCCATTTGTGTCAATAACTGTGTCCTGCAATGTTACTTGGCTGTCACCTGACCCCGTAATGCCATTGGAGTAGCGATACTGGGAAAGAACGGTGAGCGAACCGCCGTTTACGGTAAATGTTCCATTGTCTGCGACATAAATGTTGCCGGTGAGAGTGACGGCCGCGTGATCCAGTGTCAGCGTTCCCTGATTGGCAACTACGATATCACCGTTGATGGTTACATCCCCGGTAAGGGTCACTGATTCATCAAGTGTATCATCACCAACGACCAGTCCCCCTTTCGTTGACGGTATCTGTTTGAGCCGAGTCATTTGCAGGCAAGAAACTGGACCGCCAAACTCGGGTGAGGTTTTTCTTTGACTTGGAATGGGAGGATGTTGCGTAGCAGGCCTTTCGACGGGAATTTTTGCCAGCATGGCCCGGAGTGCGTCCATCCTGTGTGCAATGTCTGTTGTCGGGGCAGCATACAGCACGACTGTCCAGAGCATCATAATAAAACCCGTTAATAAAACCCGTTTTCTCATCCTGACCTCCTTGTCCACCGGCAGACTGTCCGGCATCGTTCTGATTTTTCAGGATTTGATTATAGCGAATGTTACAGGATGAGAGGAGAAAATCGCCGATGAAGTGATTGAAGTCACCACCGGATATGAAAAAAGCGGGCAAATGCCCGCTTATCTGTATTGAAATTTGCTTTCTTTATGTCAGTTTTTTGTTGCCGGGGCTGCCGCATCTGGTTTTGCCGGCAGTTTCTTTGAACAACAGGGTTTCTTGACGTCTTTCTTGCATTTCATGGACTTGGGGCAGTCTTTCTTCATGTCTGCCATTTTCTTGCAGCAGGCTTTCTTGTCCGCCATGGCTCTGGGACAATCTTTCTTCATGTCTGTCATTTTCTTGCAGCATGCTTTCCTATTTGCCATGGCCTTGGGACAGTCCTTTGCCATTGCGCCTTTCTTTGCGCAACAGGCTTTCTTGCCGTCTTTCTTGCATTTCATGGCCTTTTTGCAGTTCAGTTTTTGCTGAGACATTGGAGCAGCGACAGAAGCAACGGTCTGCGCAGTCTTCTTGTCTGTTTTTACTTCCTTATTCGTTGTATCCTTATCTCCGGCAAACCCGGTGACAGAGAACATCAATACCAATACAAAGATAATTCCAATAATGCGTTTCAAAATAAATCCTCCCGGACTGATAATTTAACGGATAGCTCCGTTTTGCAAATCTATCAGGGGAATTTTTGATTGTCAACATAAGATTATGCGCATTTCCTTAATTTTTTGCCTGGCGCAAAATGCCCGGAGAGAACGGGCCATGTGTGTATAGAAAAATGAAGGGAGGAGAAGAAACAACAAAGGGTCAGACTCCCTTACCCCACTTAAGCTCAACCTCAGCCTTGTCCGGCCTTAGTCCTTGTCTTTGATGCTCAAAAAGGGCATAATGACAGAGGTTCTATCAAGCAACAGAATGGAAAAGTTGAGCGTGGAGGAAGGATGTTCAAGAAAATACTGGTAGCAAACCGAGGCGAAATCGCGGTGCGGGTGATGCGGACTATCCGGGAAATGGGAATTCGGACAGTCACGGTTTTCTCAGAACCGGATCGAGTGGCACTTCACACACTGATGGCGGATGAAGCCTACCCCCTTGGCGGCATCACATCCGCTGAAAGTTATCTGAGAGCTGAAAAAATCATTGAAATTGCCAAAAAATCCGGATCAGAGGCAATTCATCCGGGATACGGCTTTCTTTCCGAGAACGCGGAGTTTGCCGAGCTTTGTCAGAAAGAAGGCATCGCATTCATCGGCCCCCCGTCGTCGGCAATTCGCCAGATGGGCGACAAAGTAACATCCCGGGATATCATGACAGCTGCCGGAGTCCCGGTGGTGCCGGGCTTTGACAAGCCGGATATGACAGAGGAAGATGCATTGGCTTTTGCTATGAAGGCCGGATTTCCCGTGATGGTCAAAGCCTCCGCTGGAGGCGGCGGCAAAGGTATGCGCAAGGTAGATAATCCGGAGGCCCTGGGAAAGGCACTCAGGAATGCACGTTCCGAAGCACTGTCTTCTTTCGGTGATGACCATGTTTACCTTGAGAAGTTTGTGGAAAATCCACGACACATCGAGATACAGGTCTTTGCGGACAATCATGGCAATGTCATTTATCTTGGAGAACGGGATTGCTCAATTCAACGTCGCCATCAGAAGGTAATCGAAGAAGCTCCCTCGCCATTTGTCACACCTGAAATGCGGCGGAAAATGGGAGAAACAGCGGTACAGGCGACCCGTGCAGCAAACTACCGAAATGCTGGAACGGTGGAGTTTCTGGTGGATAAGAACCGTAATTTTTACTTCCTTGAGATGAATACGCGGCTTCAGGTGGAACATCCGGTAACCGAATGGATTACAGGGCTGGACCTGGTCTCGGAGCAGGTTCGAATTGCAGCGGGCTTGCCTCTTTCAGTGAAACAGGATGATGTACAGCTCCAGGGTCACGCGATGGAATGCCGCATTTACGCCGAAGACCCGGACAACAATTTTATGCCATCTCCAGGCACGATACAGCGACTCAGCACACCTGCGGGACCGGGAATCCGGGATGATTCAGGCATCTATCAGGGTGGAGAAATTCCGGTATACTATGATCCATTGATTTCAAAACTGTCAGTGTTCGGACCGGATCGGGAAACCGCAATTCGCAGGATGTGTCGCGCGCTGAGTGAATATATTGTGGCGGGAATCAAGACGAACATCGGATTCCACCGCAAAGTCCTGAACCATCTGGAATTTGTCGAGGGTAACCACGATACGACCTTTGTTGACCGCCACCTTGATGAGCTGATGAATTCTCCCACCGGGGATGAACCCCTCGCCATTGTTGCGGCGGCTGTTTGTTATTATCTGGATCACAGACCAGCTGTCGGTACGGGAGAGGTCCAGAAATGTTCACCATGGAAACACTTTCAGCGGTCCGGCTGGATGTAATGGGGAGTGAAAATGCTTGTATCTGTTGATATGAATGGGAAATCCGTGGAAGTAGAAGTCCGGGAAAACCGGGATGGGCTGCTGGAGGTGAAACTGGAAGGGAAGGTTTATCCAGTGTCGGCCAGCTCCTTGCCCGAAGGCGGAGTGAGCCTTATGATTTGCAACGAATCCCTTACCGTTTACCGGACAGCAGAGACGCTGTACATTGGTGGAACCCAGTATAATGTAAAGGCAGACGATCCATTGAAGAAAGAGTTGCTCCAGTCTTCGTCTTTTTCAGCCAGTGAAGGCTCGGTTACGTCCGCCATGCCGGGGAACGTGAAGAAAATCCTTGCAGATGAAGGAATGGAAATAGAGGCAGGTCAAGGGGTTATTGTACTGGAAGCAATGAAGATGGAAAATGAACTGGAAGCGCCAGTCTCCGGTACAGTAAAGAAGATATACGTTTCTGAGGGCCAGTCAGTAGAAGCCGGAGCACTGCTGTTTGAAATTGAGTAAGGTGTTTTTGAACGGATGAACCTTTAACCCTGAAGGAGAGCCGATGATATCAAAAATCATTCGCCTGCTGATTGCTCTCATTCTGATTACAATTCTCGGAGTTCTTGTGTACATCCATACTCCGATGTTCAGGGCCATGGTCCAACATGACATTGAACGCCAGATCAGTAACGCCACGGGCGAACAACTTCACATTGAGAAACTGTCCCTGACACCTTTGAGCGGGCGGGTCCATATTTCCAATATTTCTCTTGCAGACACTGTATCCATCGAAGACCTCTCCCTGAAGGTAAACACCGCAAAGCTCCTTTTATTCAGGCTGGTTGTGGAAAGTGCCAATGTGGAAAACGTGACAGTTCATATCCGGTTGCAGCAAGGCCGTACTGACTTTCATACAGACCCCATGAAACTCGTTGCGGCAGGCTTTGACACCCTCGTACTGAAAAAACTGAATGTTCGCGGGCTGACGTTGGATATTCAGGGAAGAGACAATCTTCATGTGGCTTTCGAGGGGCGTGATTTCCTGCTACAGGGTGGCTTTGATACTGCCAGCTTTGGATACAAAGGGGTCGTGGCTTTCAGCAATGGTCACGTAACCATAAATGGCACACCGTACGTCCTTCACGTGGGATGCGCTTTTGATATCCGGAAAGACCGGATCCGTATCACGGAGCTGACCATTGCAAAGGGAGAAGTCCGCCTGGCAATCAAGGGAGAAATTGGGGAAAAGGGTGCTCTCTTTTCTGTTTCCGGCGTGGTTCCGTTGAACGAAGTCACAAAATTCCCCGAACTGCAAAAAACTAAAGTAAATTTCCAGCTGAAAGGAGATTTATCATCCCTGAAAGGTCCTGTCCAGATCCATGACCCCCGTGGAGAATTCAATGGAATCTTGGACCTAAACCTCGACAAGAAAAAGCTATCGATTCTGGATTTACAGGGAAAACTGATGAAACATACGGTTTTATTGAAAGGTTCAGCTTCCCTTGAAAATCATTTTTCCATAATAGCCAGGGCGATAGTCCATGGCCCCCTGTTGAAAGATTTTTCGGCTGATCTGAGGGTGAGTAAAAAAAAAAGATGGTCCTACAGTGCCGTCATCCATGGCCAGGATTGCGGAGATGGCGCCTGCCATCTTGAAATTTACTCAGGCAAAAAGCCGGTATTGGGTGATGTCACTCTCCGAACAATCAGGGAAGTCTCCATCTGAAGCTGGACTGGGTAGACGCCGAAGCGGATGGCTATTTTCTGAAAAATGACATATTTTCAGGCAACCTGAGCATACACCATCTGGAATACGCTGGCATGAACGTTCCTTCGCTGACAGCAAATGTAACAATCCATTCACCTGAAGATATTGAATCATCAAGGTTTATTCTCCAGGCAAATGGAGGTAGAGCGAAGGGATCAGGGAGCTATAAAAAGAACCGTCTGGACTTGGCGGCTGACGTGCAGGGACTTCCCCTGCATACGGGCCTTTTTGCTTTACCGGAAACCGATGACCTTGACATCTACGGGAAAGTGGATGGAAAGGTGCGAGTTTCCGGAGATCTGAGCGACCCGGATGTGTCTGGAACCGTCACCATGGAGCAAACCGAACTTTTCCAGCTTTCATTTGAAAGCAGCTCGACAGAATTTCTTTACCATAATGGTGTGCTGACTTTTAACAAGCTGGGGCTTAAAAATGGCAAAGGCAGCATGAAGGGTGATGGTGCCGTCGATTTCAATAAAGATTCCCTGACATTTGGCCTTCACGGCGAGGGGATGACAGTCCGCTATCAACCCCTGGACTTTATCGGGCTGTCCGGGGGGAGTGGAGATGTGGCCGTTTCCGGATCTCTTGACGCGCCGCATGTGGTAGCCGGCTTTTACTTTGATCAATTCGCTGTTGCCGGAGTGGGACTGGGAGGTGGGGATTTCCGATTCGATTTAAGCGGTGACCTGGCAACGGCAAATGCCATAACCCGTAACAATTTGAAAATAAATACTGTTGTAAATGTGAATGGCAGAACCGAAGTGGACCTGCTGGCAGACAATACGCCGGTTCAGATTGACGAAGCCGATGTCATTTCCACTCTCAATTTTCATTGCGTTGGAGATTTCAATGATTTGACTACTTTTTCAGGGAAGGGCCATTGTTCCCGGTTGCGGATAATCATGCCGGAAAACATCCAATTGGATGCGGAACCATTTCCTTTTTACCTGGATGGGATGTGGCTGACGGGAGATGAGGTTAGCCTGAAAGGACCGGAAATGACATATCTGGTCAATATCCCCTTCACCAACTTTGAAAGCGGAGAAGTTGGTGGAGAGATTAGCGGAACCAGTACCCTGAAGGCCTTTGACGCATTGATAAAACGGGAACTGGGCATCTCCGCCCGTGCTTCAGTTCAGATCCAGGCTGAGCTGGACGGCATGCTTGCAGACCCGCTGTATCACGGCACATTGACCTTTTCTGACGGGGAAGTCACAATCCCGGACCTTCCCCATAAACTTACCAGAGTTAACGCTGTCTGCGAGTTTGACCCTGCCATTCTCAATATCAGAAAATCTTCAGGCAGCTATGGTCGCGGCACTGTGACAGCCACCGGCCTTCTTTCTCCCGGTCTTTTTTCCATTGATGCCGGACTGAGCAAGGTCCCGGTTGATTTTTCCGGAATATTTGCTGATGTTAACGGCCGGTTCAAACTCAACGGTGACCCATCAAAGGAACGGTGGAATCTCAGCGGAAGTGCAGAGCTGGAGAACGGCGTTATCAGTCCACAGCAACTGGCATTGGGAGACCCTACGTCAAGCGAAACCATTCTGAATCATTTAAATCTGGACCTTGAGGTGGCATTAAAAGGATTGGAAGTGCTGGATCCGACAATGTCACTGGGCCTGGCAACTTCCCGACTGAAGCTGCAGGGGCCTGCTGATACTCCGATTCTACTTGGATTTCAGCCCATTTCCCACGACAGTCTCATTTATGTCAATGACATTCCTTTCCAGGTCAAATCCGGGGGAATCCGGTTTGAAAATGAAATTGAGATTGACCCGCAGGTGGAAATTGTGGCTGGAACGAGGATAAGTGAATATGACATTACCTGCCGCCTCCTTGGCAAGGGAAATCAGATAAAGCTGAATTTTTCCTCCCGGCCCCCGCTTCCCCAGAAAGATCTGTACGCCCTGATTTTCGGTTCAGGAGGCCTGACCACAGGCAGCAATGCCTTCATGCAAACCGAATCCCGAAGCCAGGATGTTCAGGGTGCGGGAGTGGCACTTGCACTGAACAATCTGTTTGCTCCGTTACAGAACCGCGTTAAACGCCGGTTGGGCGTCCAGCGGTTCAGTATTACACCCCAGATGTTTGATGCACGATCGACCCCTTCTCCAATCGTTACATTTGAAAAGGACATTTCTTCCCGGCTCACCGGCATTTATTCCCAGTCTCTCATCGGCTCCGGTGAAAGCCTGCTCCAGTTCAAATACAACATGGCCGGTAAAAAATCTGCCATCGTCCGCAAAGAAATTGATGGGTCTGTCACCATTGAAATAGAATTTGAAAGATAGCTCCAGCGCTTCGGAAAACGAAAGCGCGAATTATCGGATGAGAAGAAAAGCAATGGGGTTGAGACTCACTTGTGGCACGCAGTTCCGTCTTGTCTATCTGAAGCAAAAAGACCCAAAAAAGTACTTTACGAATGGAATCAACGGATTATAATTTATAGCGGTGTCGTCATTCCTGCTTGAAAAATGGAATGAGGGGGAGATGAAAACCGGCCGGGGCAGTGCGGTTTTCGGAAACCAAGTGTTCAGTGCTGCGCGAAAACGCAACCGAACCAGACCTTGTGGAAAAGGAGATATGTATGATCCACATTGAACACCTCACCAAACGCTACGGAGACACCGTGGCAGTGAACGATGTCTCACTGGACATCCAGAAAGGAGAAATCCTCGGGCTCCTTGGCCCCAATGGAGCGGGCAAAACCACCACGCTTCGAATCCTCACCGGTTACCTGCCTCCCACAGACGGAACAATTCTTGTGGGAGACAAAGACATCCAGACGGACACTCTTTCAATCAAAGGGAAAATCGGATATTTGCCTGAATCGGCACCACTGTATCAGAACATGCTGGTTTATGACTATCTGATGGGCGTGGCCGCAATCCGGGGGATTTTACAGGAAAACCGAATGGCGCGTGTCAGAGAACTGGCGAAAATGTGTGCCATTGAGAGTGTTATGCACAAGGCAATTCATGAACTGTCCAAAGGATACCGGCAACGTGTGGGTCTGGCCCATGCCATGATGAGTGATCCGGAAATTCTGGTACTGGATGAGCCCACTTCCGGGCTGGATCCCAATCAGATTATTGAAATCCGGGAAATTATCAAGGAAGCAGGCCGGGAAAAGACTGTCATTTTTTCCACCCACATCCTCAGTGAAGCGGAAGCCACCTGCGACCGAATTGTGATTATTCACAAAGGAAAAATTGTGGCGGATGGCGGCACAGAAGCACTGAAACAACAGGCTTCCGGCCGCTATGCCCTGTCTGTGAAACTGACAGGAGCAGATGTCGCGACCTGCAAGGATTCATTTGGGTCTATTCCGGGCGTGGAGGAAGTGAAAGAAGGCGTACCGGAAAAGGGACAAGTGTCCCTTGTTCTCTCCTGCAATGCCGGCACAGATGTCCGCTCGACAGTGTACGAGAGCATCAAAGACAATGACTGGGGCCTGTTGGAATTCCATCGGGAATCACACAGCCTGGAAACGGTTTTCCGCGAACTGACAAAGGAGAACTGACATGACGACGAAATCCGTATATCCAATTTTTAAGCGGGAGTTTGGCAGCTACTTTGTTTCTCCCGTGGCCTATATTGTTATTTCCATTTTCCTGATTCTTGCCGGTTGGTTCTTCTTTTCCACCTTTTTTCTCTACAATCAGGCGGAATTGCGGAACTTTTTTTCCTTGCTTCCCCTTCTGTTTGCTTTCATCATCCCGGCAATCACAATGGGACAGGTGGCGGACGAATTGAACGTTGGCACCTATGAAACACTGCTGACGCTGCCGGTGTCCGTGACAGACGTGGTGGTTGGAAAATTCCTGGCGGCGCTGGCATTCTCAGCCCTCATGCTGCTGCCAACCGTGGCATACGCGATATCAATTGCCTTTCTCGGTGATCTCGATCCGGGCCCTGTAATTGGTGGGTTCATTGGAGCGCTGTTTCTGGCAGGGGCCTTTGCGGCCATTGGCATCTTTTCCTCGTCCCTGACCAGAAACCAGATTATCGCGTTCATCATCGGGACTGCCATCTGCTTCGTTTTGACCCTCATTGGCAATATGCTGTTCTTTCTCCCGGATTCCCTGCTGGATGTTTTCCAGTACCTGGGAGCAAATCGGCACTTCCAGAACATTGCCAAAGGGGTACTGGATTCCCGTGATTTTCTCTACTTCATCAGTGTCATGTTTTTGTCACTGTACCTCGCCGTGCTGAGCATGCGGGAAAAATTCTGAGGAGGGCGAGATGAACAGACTCGGAAAATATGGAAAATTTCTCACATATCTTGTACTGGTGGTGTTAATCAACCTGGCCGGCCTCACGCTTTTCACCAGAATTGACCTGACCCGACACCATGTCTATTCCCTTTCAAAAGAGAGCCGGGACGTTGTGGCAACATTGAAAGAGCCATTGACTTTGAAGGTCTTTTTCACGAAAAACCTGCCGGCACCCTACAATGGCCTTGAGCGCTACCTCCATGACATGCTGGACGAATACGCCGAAGCTGGAAATCATTACTTCAACTACAAATTCTATGACGTATCTGCCAAAGAAGGAGAATCCACACCGGAGTCCAGGACAAATCAGAAACTGGCACAGGATTACGGCATCACGCCGGTGCAGATTCGAAACATTGAACAGGATCAAGTGAAATTTCAGAAAGCCTATATGGGGATCGTTCTCATCCACGGTGATATTGTGGAAAAACTTCCCGCCATTACCAGTACCGATGGACTGGAGTATAAAATCACCAGCACCATACGAAAGATGAACAATAAAATCAGCACGTTACTGGCACTGGGAGGAAAGGTTCAGATCAAACTGTTTCTTTCGTCCTCCCTGGATCGGGTTTCCGGAGCCATGCGGATCAATAATCTGTCTTCGGTCTCGGAAAAACTCAAAAAAACAGTCGAAGACCTTAACGACAAGTACTACGGTAAGCTGGAATTTGTCTCGCTGGATCCCAGCACGGACAACAACGCCGCACAGGAAGCAAAAGCGCACAACCTGTTAACATTGAAATGGCCAGCTTTCCGGGACCCCCGGACCGGCAGGCAGGAAGAAGCGGGCAGCGGGACCGCCGGGATTTTGGTGAAATACAAAGACAAAGCCCAGAAAATCCCGCTGATTGTCGCGGAACGAATCCCCCTGATCGGTACTCAGTATCGTCTTTCCGATGTCTCCAAACTGGGAGATTCCATCTCCGGAGTTGTGGATTCACTGGTGGACATCAATGAGAAAATCGGCTATCTCACAGACCACGGGACAGTTAAGCTCAGCAGTTTTACCGGCATGGGCCAGCAAAACCAACCGGCGCTGACAAATTTTCAGAAACTATTGTCCGACACATACTCCATCAGCCGCGTTCAGATGAAAGACAAGGGAATTCCCGATGACATCAACTGCCTCATTATTGCCGGGCCAACCGAACCATTCACAGAATATGAACTGTTCCAGATTGACCAGTTCCTGATGAAAGGGAAAACACTGGCATTATTTCTGGATCCCTTCCATGAAATCAAGATGCAGCAAAGTCAGTACCAGTTCAACCGGCAGGGACCGGTATATGTCCCCAACCACACCGGACTGGAAAAACTACTGGCTCATTATGGGCTTTCGGTTCAGAACGCCATCGCACTGGACAAAAAATGCTACAAGCAGAAACTGCCGCAGGTTTATGGGGGAGGAGAGAAGCCCATCTACTTTGCACCCATCATTCAAACAGCCGGGATCAACGGGTCCTTGCCCTTCATGGAAAACATCAAAGAGCTGGTAACAATCAAAGCCGCACCCATAGAACTGAAAAAGGACACGCTGAAGGACAACGGATTGAAAGCGGAGACGATATTCTCCAGTTCCCCGAATTCCTGGCTCATGAAAGGTCAGATTAATCTGAACCCTATGTTCATTCATCCGCCCACCGAAACCGGGCAGATGAAGTCTTATCCCCTTGCCGCATTGGTTTCAGGGAAATTCCCAAGTTACTTTGCCGGAAAAGTGGCGCCTGTGAAGCCGGTAAAAGCGGAAAAGCCCACTGCCGGTAAAAAGGAAAAAGCCAAAAAGGCAAAAAAGAAAAAAATGAACCCGGCTGGAAATATCAGTGAAAGCGGAACAGTAATAAACACTGGAGCACCGTCAAAACTGCTTCTCCTTGGTACATCAGAAGTCCTGAAAGACAATGTCATTGACAAAGAAGGCAACTCTCCCAATGCAACTTTCGCCATGAACATAATTGATGCCCTCAACAACCGGGTGGAAACTGCAAAACTTCGATCCAAAATCCAGCAGTTCAACCCGCTGAAAGAATCCAGCGCAGCGGTAAAAACCACCGTAAAAGTGCTGAACATTGCCGGTCTTCCTATCCTGGTCATCCTGTTTGGCCTTCTGGTACTGTGGCGTAGGAAAGTAAGGAAGAGACGAATTCAGTGGATGTTCAGCAGCGGGAAGAAGGAGTAGCGCAATGAAAAAAGAAACAATTATTCTCATTGTGGCCATTGTAGCACTGGGGCTCTACCTGGGACTTCGAAACAACAACCGGACCCATTACACATTGCCCCATTTTGACAAAATTCCGGCAGAAAAAATTGACCGGATTTCCATCAAGAGAAAAGGGGAATCGTTTACAATCAAGCATCACAACGACAGCTGGCTCATAGAGCCCCAGGGCTTCAAGGCGGATGCTGCAAAGCTCAAGAAAATGGTAGAGGCTTTATCCGGATTGAACTTCACCGCGCTGGCGGGGGAATCCGGAGAAACCGCCCGATATGACCTGGGGCCTGACAATGCCATTCAGATTACCATGTTCAACGGTGACAAAAAATTGCGGGCCATCAACATCGGCAAGGTTGCCAGCACCTACCATCACACCTATGTGAACCTGCCGGGGAAGAAGGAAGTATTTCTCGCGGAAGGCGACCTTCGTCGGGATTTCGATGTGAACGTGGATAAAATCCGGGACAAAATCGTGTTGAAACTGGACAAGAACGGCGTTACGGGTATTGAACTGCAGGGCAAAACAGGCAAACCGCTGATCCTTGCAAAAGAGGCTGTTCCGGTTACCCTTACTCCCGGCAAAAAGGGGAAGGAACCGGCGCCGAAGAAACCCGAAGGCCCGAAGTGGAAGACGCCGGACGGCAGGCTGGCACTGAATGGACAGGTGGATCAGATCCTCACAGCCTGTACCCTCAACTGTGACAGCTTTCTGCCCAAAGAGCAGATGAAAACCCTGACGGACCCGATTCTTACCCTCACCCTGAAGGGAACGGAAACGGCCACTCTGAAAATCTATCCCCAGGTCAAGGACGGGAAATATCCGGCCGTGTCCAGCCAGTGTGAATTTCCCTTTCTCCTTTCCACCTGGAAAGTGGAGAGGGTGAAGCAGGACCCGGACAAAGTGCTGGAAAAGCCAAAACCCAAATCCACAACAAGTCTGAGAAATAAAAAAATAAGGCCCATGGCCTGAACCTCAGAGGGGAGCCAATGGCTCCCCTCTTCTTTTGTAGAGCGAAATTTGGGAGAAGGGGAGATTCCCTCGCCAGGGCGCGAAGACCGGGAATCACAATTCAGACCCCGAAGGGATTTCACCACAGAGGCGCAGAGGGGGACGAGGGGGGATGAAGAAAACAGGGAGGAGCAGAAAGAGAATTTAACACAAGGTCAGAAAAGTTCATCCATACTAATCACAAGTCACGAATCACAAATCACGGTCGAGCAAAGCGAGACTCAACACAAAGGTACGGAGGCACAAAGGACACAAAGGAAGAAAGCTGCTTCGACTCCGTGACATTTCTTTTTAGGCATTACCGGATTGCCGTTTCAATACGCGGCACATCCGTGCCACTTCCCGGCACTGAACCCGATTTGCACTTTCATGCAAGCATGAGCACAAATCAGGCCCAGCACCGGCCCGCTTCGCATGAATTGAAACAGCAAACAGATCTGTAATGTGGAACGAATGAAACAATCACCTTTCTATACCGTTTCCCCTCCTTTTCCAATGGAAGAACCGTGCATGACCATATGGCGGTTTGCGTGCCCTCCGCTGGACCGAAGCTGCACCCTCCCTCCCCGAACTGGAGCTGCGGAATTGTATGCCTTTAACCAGAAAGTTCAGTCCTGGCTGCTGTGCAGATCGGGAGAGATGGTAAGTGTCCTTTGTCCTGTGAATCACAAGTTACGCAACCTCGTTTTCTTTTTGTATCAGTATGATAGAATGGGGAAAAGTTAAGTTTGAGTCTGGGTGGGAGAGAAGATGGAAAAATTAGTATTGTGTCCCCGGAATTGCTCCAGCATTTTTTAGGAGGG
>CBEUWV010000005.1:0-19648 GCA_965546895.1 uncultured bacterium | reverse complement strand
TGGAAAAGGGCCTTCGTTTCGCCATCCGTGAAGGTGGACGGACCGTTGGTGCCGGTACCGTGACAGAGATCATTGAGTAAGAGAGGAACCATGAAAAGCAGTAAGATCAGAATTCGACTGAAAGCATACGATTACCGGGTTCTGGACCAGTCTACATCTGAAATTGTGGGTACGGCAAAACGGACAGGGGCCAACGTAGCCGGTCCGGTTCCCTTGCCTACAGACATTTCCCGGTTTACGGTAAACCGCTCCCCCCATGTGAACAAGAAATCCAGAGAACAGTTCGAAATTCGGGTTCACAAGCGGCTGATTGACATTCATGACCCGAACGAGCATACCATTGAAGCATTGATGAAGCTGGAACTTCCGGCTGGCGTCAACGTGGAAATCAAGGCATCCGGGGCAGGGAGCTGAGGCTCTGACGAAGTTGGAGGAATAGGTTATGGTTAATGGACTTATTGGTAGAAAAGTCGGAATGTCCCAGGTCTTTGATGAAGAAGGCCGTGCAATTCCGGTTACATTGATTCAGGCAGGACCCTGTGTAGTGGTTCAGGTTAAAGAAAATGATCGGGACAAATACGAAGCAGTTCAGCTTGGACTTGTGGAAAAAGTAAACCCGAAACGGATCAGCAAACCGCTGAAAGGCCACTTGGAGAAAGCAGGTGCCGGTTCTGTTCGTGTCTTGAAGGAGTTCAGACGCTCCAGTGATGAGGACGTGCAGCCGGGGCAGCAGGTTACAGTGGACATCTTTGAGGGTGTTGATAAGGTAAACGTTACCGGAAAATCCAAGGGTAAAGGCTTTCAGGGTGTAATGAAACGTCATGGCTTCGGCGGCGGTCCCGCTGGCCATGGCTCTAATTTTCATCGCGCGCCTGGCGGGATCGGTCAGTGTGCATGGCCGGCCCGGGTTTTCCCCGGCAAGAAGATGCCGGGCCAGATGGGCAACCGGAAAGTCAGCGTCAAGGGGCTGAGAGTGGTCAGCATTGACAAGGAAAACAATCTGCTTGTGGTGAAAGGTGCTGTTCCGGGAAGCCGGGGCAGTTATGTTTTCATCAACAAGGGTTAATGGAGTGGAAAATGGCTAAGGTGAAAGTATTTAATCTGGACAACAAAGCGGTGGATGAAATCAACTTGAAGCCGGAAGTGTTTGAAGTTGAGATGAATCGTCATGTTGTCTGGGAAGCCATGAATGCCATCCTGGCGAATCGCCGGCAGGGAAATGCTTCGGTGAAGAACCGGAAGGATGTAAGTGGTGGCGGCAAGAAACCATGGCGTCAGAAAGGAACAGGACGTGCCAGGGCAGGTAGCACACGGAGCCCTCTGTGGCGCCATGGCGGTACGGTTCATGGGCCTCAGCCCCGCGATTTTTCTTCGGCAATCCCGAAGAAAAAGCGGCGGAGAGCTGTGATGTGCATTCTCTCGGACAAGTTGGGTGAAAACAAGTTGCGTGTGATTGACAACTTTGAACTGGGTGAAATCAAGACCCGGACCCTGCATGAGAAAATAATTAAAGGAATGGACGCTTCTACTGTTCTTCTCGTAGACAATGAAGTGAATCGGGAACTCTATCTGTCATCCCGGAACAACCCGCGGATGAAGACAATGGTTGCGACTGACCTGAATGTTTATGATTTGATGAAATATGAATACGTATTTCTGTCAGTGGATGCAGTTAAACGGATCGAGGAGGTACTGGGATGAAAAACGCACATGAAATCCTTCTTCGGCCCATTGTAACGGAGAGAAGCAATGACCTTCAGGAATTGAATCCTCCGGCCTACGTCTTTGAGGTGGCTCGAGACGCAAACAAGATTGAGATTAAGAAGGCAGTGGAAAAGATCTTCAAAGTAAATGTTAAGAAGGTCACGGTTATGAATTACGACGGGAAACGGAAGCGTCTCGGCCAACACGCGGGGAAACGCAGAAGCTGGAAAAAAGCTATCGTGTCTCTTGCCGAAGCCGGTCAGCGGATTGATTTTTTCGAGAATGTGTGAGTAGGAGTCAAAGATGGCAGTAAAAAAGTTTAACCCCACGACACCTTCCCGCAGAGAAATGACCGTAGCTGATTTTTCCGGGCTGACCAAGAAGAGGCCGGAAAAGTCTCTGGTTGAAAAGCTCCACAGCAAAGGCGGCAGAAACAACCGCGGCCGGGTTACGGTTCGTTTCCGGGGAGGCGGTCACAAACGATTGTACCGTGTTATTGATTTCAAACGGCAAAAGGATGATGTGGCAGCTAAGGTTGTGTCCATCGAGTATGATCCCAACAGATCGGCCCGTATCGCACTGCTTGTGTATGCGGATGGCGAAAAGTGCTACATACTGGCGCCGGCCGGCCTGAAGATCGGGGACAGTGTGATTTCGGGTGAAAAAGCGGATATTGTGGTAGGGAACGCCATGCCGTTGAAGAGTATTCCGGTTGGTACACTGGTCCATAATGTGGAACTGAAGATCAAAAAGGGTGGTCAAATGTGTCGCAGCGCGGGATCTTACGCGCAGCTGCTGGCAAAGGAAGGCAAGTATTGCCATCTTCGTCTACCCTCCGGTGAAGTTCGGCTGGTTCATTCCGAATGTCGGGCAACCATTGGTCAGGTAGGAAACCTGGAACATGAAAACGTTACGCTTGGGAAAGCCGGACGGAAACGCTGGCTGGGCCGTCGGCCCCATGTCCGTGGTGTTGCCATGAACCCGATTGACCATCCGATGGGTGGTGGTGAAGGCCGCACTTCAGGCGGTCGTCCCTCCTGCACACCATGGGGAAAGCCGACCAAGGGATACAAGACCAGGAAAAAACGTAACCAGTCGGATAAGTACATCGTCCGCAGACGGAAAGCATAGTGGAGGAACGAAATGGCTAGATCACTTAGAAAAGGATTTTTTACAGACGACCATTTGATGAAAAAGGTCGAGGCGGCCATGCAGGCAGGTGGCAGCAAAAAGGTGATTCGTACCTGGTCCCGTCGCTCCACCGTAACACCGGAAATGATTGGAATGACATTTGCTGTTCACAATGGCAAGAAGTTCTTCCCAGTATATGTGGACGAAAATATGGTGGGACACAAATTTGGAGAATTTTCGCCGACCCGGACCTTTCGAGGTCATGCCGGCAAAGATAAAGGCTCCAAGAGAAGATAGGGGTAGACCATGGTTTCTAAAGCAATTGCGAAATATGTAAAGGGGTCTCCCCAGAAAACGCGCATTGTGGTAGACGCAATTCGCGGGAAGATGGTTGAGGATGCCGTTGCGATTCTGGATGCATCCCCGAAGTTGTACGCAAAAAGGGTCGCGCAGGTGTTGCACTCCGCCATTGCGAACGCGGAGAATGGCAACGAAGCAATTGATGTGGATCAGTTGTTCGTCAGCCGTGCATATGTAGACCAGGCACCCACATTGAAGCGGATTCGCGCAGCCGCCATGGGGCGTGCGGTGAGAATTCTGAAGCGATATTCTCATATTACCATCGAATTAGATGTGAAAGAGTAAGTTGGAGGTGTTTGGTGGGTCAAAAGGTTCATCCATACGGATTTCGGTTGGGTTACAATAAGACTTGGAAATCTCGCTGGTACAGAGACCGTGATTACCGGGATACCTTGCATGAAGATCTGAGGCTTCGGAAATACATGAAGAAACGGCTTTATGAAGCCGGTGTTTCTTCAATTGAGATTGAACGGGCGGCAGACAAGATTACAATCAATATTTTTACCGCAAAGCCGGGAATTATTATTGGTCGCAAGGGTTCAGAGGTAGACAAGCTCCGGGCGGATTTGCAGAAGATGCTGAACCGCAAGGAAGTGTATATTAACATTGAACAGGTTCCGGGACCGGAAGCGGAAGCCCAGCTTGTGGCTGAGCACATCGCTTCACTTCTGGAACGCCGGATCGCGTTTCGCCGTGCCATGAAAAAGGCAATGGAAAATGCCCAAAAAAAAGGCGTAACCGGCATCAAAATCAAGGTGGGGGGCCGTCTGGGCGGGGCGGATATTGCCCGGACCGAGGAATACTCCTGGGGCCGGATTCCACTTTCCACGTTGAGAGCCAGAATTGATTACGGAGTCGCGGAGTCCATGACAACTTATGGTGTTATCGGCGTGAAGGTCTGGATCAGCAAAGGAGAACAGCTCCCTGAACTCCCGTCCAAGCGGACGAGACGGTAAGGTTGGAGGTATCTGATGTTAATGCCGAATAAAGTTAAGCACCGCAAGGTTCACAAGGGCAGAGTCAAGGGAAAGGCCATGCGCGGCAATTATGTCGCTTTTGGCGAATTCGGAATGCAGGCACTGGAAGGTGCCTGGATCACAAACCGTCAAATTGAAGCTGCTCGTATTGCAATCACGCGGCACGTGAAGAGGGGCGGGAAGATCTGGATTCGGATGTTTCCGGACAAACCGTATACGAGTAAGCCGGCTGAAACCCGCATGGGTAAAGGTAAAGGCGCTCCGGAAGGTTGGGTCGCTGTTGTAAAACCGGGAAAGATACTCTTTGAAATTGAAGGGATTCCCCGGGAACTGGCTGAACGGGCAATGGAGCTGGCGGCTGCCAAGCTGCCCATTAAAGTCCAGTTCGTGGAACGAAACAAGTAAGGGGGCAGAGATGAAATCAGTAGAAATCAGGGATCTGGCTCCGGCAGAAATTGAAGTGAGAATCGCCGAAAAGAAAGAAGAACTCTTCAAGCTTCGTTTTCAGCACACCATGGGCCAGCTGGATAATCCGCTATCCCTTCGGAAGGCGAGACGTGAAATCGCCCGGCTGAACACGATTCTGTCCGAGAAAAGGAGGCAGGCAGATGCGTAACCGCAAGGTACGGACGGGAAGCGTGGTCAGCAACCGGATGAACAAATCCATCATCGTCAAGGTTGAAACGCTGATCAAGCATCCTCTGTACAAGAAATACATCAAGAAGTCTAAGAAGTATATGGCGCATGACCCCGAAAACGATTGTAATATCGGGGATAAGGTGGAAATTGTGGAAACACGACCCCTTTCCAGTCGGAAGCGCTGGCGCCTGCAGAAAATTATTGAACGGGCACCTGAATTGTAGGCGCAAGGAGAGGAAACAATGATTCAAATGGGAACCATTTTGAAGGTTGCGGATAACTCCGGAGCCAAAAAAATCATGTGCATTCATGCCATCGGTGGTTCGGTTGGGCCGTATGCCCAGATCGGTGATATCATCACGGCCTCCGTGAAGGAGGGGAACCCGGCATGGAACCAGAAAAAGATCCGCAAGGTGAAGGCTGTCATCGTTCGGCAGCGGAAAGAGCACCGGCGGAAAGACGGCAGCTATATCCGGTTTGATGAAAATGCGGCGGTTCTGCTCGACAATGATAACGAGCCTCTTGGAACCCGCGTATTCGGGCCGGTCGCCAGGGAGCTCAGGGAGCACAATTTCATGAAAATTGTTTCTCTGGCCCCCGAAGTGTTGTGAGGAGAGCCAGATGTTGAAAAAGGCAAACATCAAGAAAAAAGATAAAGTCAAGGTAATTGCCGGCAAAGACAAGGGCAAGACCGGGGTTGTGCTGAATGTGGATATGAAGAAGGAGAGAGTCCTGGTTGAGGGTATCAATATGGTTAAAAAGCATTTGAAATCCGACCAGTCTTCCGGATTTTCCGGCGGTATCGAAGACCGTGAGGCTTCCATTGCCATTTCCAACCTGATGGTTGTGTGTCCGGAATGTGGCAAGCCGACCCGGATAGGGAAGAAAATCCTGAAAGATGACCGGAAGGTTCGCGTCTGCAAGCTGTGCGACGGAATCGTTGACAAGTAATTGAGGTGAATCATGGCTAGATTGCAGGACCTTTACAAAAATGAAATTATTTCGAAACTGATGAAGGACTTTGAGTATGACAATGTCATGCAGGTCCCCAGAGTAACGAAAATTACACTGAATATGGGCGTAGGAGATGGAGCTTCGAACATTAAGACTCTGGACACTGCGGCTGAAAACATGAGTAAAGTAGCGGGTCAACATGCCGTTATTACCCGTGCAAAGAAATCCATTGCAGCTTTCAAGCTTCGGGAAGGAATGCCAATTGGCTGTCGCGTGACTTTGCATCATGAGAAAATGTATGAATTTCTGGATCGCTTGTTGAATATTGCACTTCCCCGTGTCCGAGACTTCCGGGGACTCTCTACCAAGGCATTTGATGGTCGAGGGAACTACACCATCGGAATTCGGGACGCATTGATTTTTCCTGAAATTGATTACAATTCGGTGGATGTGACCCGCGGAATGAATATCACAATTGGAACAACGGCAAGAACAGACGAGGAAGCAAGGAAACTGCTTGCCTATCTGGGCATGCCGTTTCGGAAAAACTAAGGAGAGACCATGGCAAAAAAATCAATGATCGCCAAGGCCAATCGGAAGCCGAAATTCAAGGTGAGGGAATACAATCGCTGCAAAGTCTGCGGTCGTCCCCACGCGTATTATAGAAAGTTTGGCCTGTGCCGGTTGTGTCTGAGGAAGCTTGCTAACCAGGGTGAGCTCCCCGGCGTAATCAAAGCAAGCTGGTAAAAGAGGAGAGGGGCATGTATACAGATACCATCGCGGATATGCTTACGAGAGTCCGCAATGCTATTATGGCAAACCACGAGCGTGTAGAAGTGCCTTCTTCCAGAGTCAAAAAAATGATTATTACGATTCTGAGAGAAGAAGGTTATATAAAAAATTTTAAAGTAGTAGAAGACGAAGGTAAAGAAAAGATAATTGTCTATCTTAAATATATCAACGAGGAGCCTGTGATTCGTGGTCTGGAGAGGATTTCCAAACCGTCACGGCGCGTGTATTCCGGAAAAGACGACATTCCGGTTGTGTTGGGCGGTTACGGCATTGCCATAATCTCCACGTCACAGGGCATCATGACAGGGAAGAAGGCCGCTGAACTTGGTATCGGCGGGGAAGTTCTCTGTAAGGTCTGGTAGGTGGAGGCATAATATGTCGAGAATAGGAATGAAACCGATTCCGGTACCGGCTTCTGTTCAGGTGAAAATTTCACCTGAAAAAGTGGAAGTTAAAGGGCCCAAGGGTGTTCTGGAAACAAGAATTCCGTTCCAGATCCAGGTGCAAGTGAAAGACGGACGGATTATTATTTCCCGGAACGCCGAAGATAAACAGACACGGAGTTTCCACGGGTTGACCCGGGCATTGATCAACAACACGGTTGTCGGTGTCACCGAAGGCTTCAAGAAGCAGTTGAAGATTATCGGTGTCGGCTATCGAGCCGAGGTGAAGGGTAAGAACCTGGAAATGCAGCTTGGTTTCTCCCACCCTGTTATTTTCCCGATACCGGAAGATATTAAGATCAGTGTGGAACCGAAGGAAAACATTGTTACTGTGGAAGGAATTGACAGGCAGCGGGTTGGCGAAATTTCAGCTGTTATCCGCCGCTTCCGGAAGCCTGACGCATACAAGGGTAAGGGAATCCGTTACCTGGATGAACGTATCAGCCTGAAGGCCGGTAAAACAGGCGCCTAAGGGAGGAATACATGAGGTTTAAATCAGCAAACGATAGACGTCAACACGTCAAGAAAAGAATCAGAAAGAAGATCAACGGCGATGCAGGCTGCCCGCGTCTGGCTGTTTACAAGAGCCTGAACCATATATATGTGCAGGCAATTGATGACAGACAGGGCGTGACCCTTGCTGCTGCTTCCACACTGGATGAAAACCTGAAAGGGAAGGTGAAATTCGGAGGAAATGTGGAAGCTGCCAAGCTCGTGGGATCTTTGATAGCGGAGAAGCTTCTGGAGAAGAAAATCGACACCGTGGTTTTTGACCGGGGTGGTTATGTCTACCACGGCAGGATAAAAGCCCTGGCCGATGCAGCCCGTGAAAAGGGCCTGAAGTTTTAGGAAGGGGAGGACCAGTTGGCTTTCATGAGAAAACAACGTGAAGAAGAAAAGGAATTTCAGGATAGAGTGGTCCACATCGGTCGCGTCACCAAGGTTGTTAAAGGCGGAAAGAATTTCAGCTTTAACGCTCTGGTGGTGGTAGGCGATGAAAAAGGCAAGGTCGGGTATGCACTTGGTAAAGCGCTTGAGGTACCCGCAGCTATCCGGAAAGGTGTACAGAAGGCAAAAAAGGAAATGGTAGACGTGGCATTCAAAGGTCACACCATTCCCTATGAAGTTTGGGGACGTTTTGGCGCTGCCAAGGTAATGTTGAGACCGGCAAAGCCCGGTACAGGAGTTATTGCAGGAGCGGCAGTTCGTGCCATTGTTGAGACTGCGGGGATTCGGGACATTGTGACAAAATGTTATGGTTCCACTAACCCCCACAATGTGGTCAAGGCGACCTTTGATGCGCTACTGCAGCTTGAAAATCCGGAAAGGATTCTGGAGAAGCGGTTTGGCCGGGACAGAGATGAGGTTCAGAAATGAGCGCGGCAAAGAAAAAGCAGAAAACCATTCTCATTCAACAGGTGAAGAGCGGAATCGGGCGGCCTGAGAAACACAAAAAAATTCTTAAGAGCCTCGGTTTTACACGGTTGAATCAGGTTCGCGAGGTTGTGGACGCTCCTCAAATCAGGGGTCAGATCGGAAAAATTCCGCATCTGGTAGTAATCCTGAACGAAAAAGATGCCAGGTAATGGGGTGAAACTATGAAAATGAATGAATTAAAGCCAAACGAAGGTGCCACAAAGACCCGCAAAAGGGTCGGAAGGGGTCCAGGGTCCGGGCTCGGCAAAACCGCAGGCCGTGGTCACAAAGGGCAAAAGTCCCGTTCCGGCTATTCAAGGCGCTTTGGTTTTGAAGGCGGTCAGATGCCTTTGATGCGGCGTGTGCCAAAACAGGGATTCAAGAATCCCTTCACGAAAGAATATGTCCCTATCAACATTTCCATGCTGACGGTGTTTGCTGATCAGGATGTGATTGCAGTGGAAGATTTGATTCGCAAGGGCTTGGTAAAGAATATCAAAGACGGTGTAAAAATCCTGGGAAACGGCGAAATTGAGCGGGCAGTGACTGTAAAAGCCCACAAATTCAGTAAGTCTGCACGGGAAAAAATTGAAAAAGCAGGGGGCACCTGCGAGGTACTTGAGCTGTGAAAGAGCTATTCCGCAACATATGGAAAATAGAAGAACTGCGAAAAAGGCTCCTCTTTACTTTTTTCATGCTGTTTGTCTATCGGATCGGCGCTCACGTTACGATTCCCGCGATTAATCTGACGGCATTGCTGGGTTGGTTTGACTCTCAGAAGAGTTCGGTGTTGGGGTTTCTGGATATGTTTTCCGGGGGGGCGTTTCGAAACGCGTCCATATTTGCTCTGGGAATTATGCCCTACATTACCGCCTCCATTCTCCTTGAATTGCTGACGGTGATGCTTCCCTATCTGGAGAGGTTGAAGAAGGAAGGGGAACAGGGACGGAAGAAAATCACCCAATATACCCGCTATCTGACACTGGTCTTCGCATTCCTCCAGGCGTTTGGTATTGGTAAGCTGCTGGAATCCCTTCAAAGCCCGACCGGTGCCCACATTGTGACCAACCCGGGTTTTGGATTTCAGGCACTGACCATTCTGACGATGGTAACCGGTACGGTGGTGATCATGTGGATTGGTGAACAGATCACAGAACGGGGTATCGGGAACGGAATTTCACTGATTATTTTCTGGGGCATTATTGTTGGCTTGCCAAAAGCCATTGTGTCTTTGATCGTCGACTTGAACAATGGGGATATGTCGCTTTTGGTATTGATTGCGCTTCTGGCTCTGATGCTTGCCGTAACTGCGGCAGTTGTGTTTTTTGAAAGCGGTCAGAGAAGGGTCCCGACCCACTATGCGCGCCGGGTCCAGGGAATGCAGGGAGGAGCTGGTCAGAGCAGCTATCTGCCGCTGAAGGTAAATGTTTCCGGGGTTATTCCCATCATCTTTGCCCAGGCACTTGTTATGTTCCCTCAGACATTGGCCCAGTTGTTTCAGTCTGCCAAGGTGAACAAGATTCTGTCCTATTTCGGTTACGGAATGCCGATGTACATTTTGATTTACATTCTGGCAATTGTATTTTTTACCTTTTTCTATACATCCATTATTTTCAACCCGGTGGATACAGCGGATAACCTGAAAAAGTACGGAGCGTTTGTCCCCGGCGTCCGGCCTGGGAAGGCCACTGCGGAATACCTGGATGTGATTTTGACGCGGCTGACATTCTGGGGGGGTATTTATCTCTGCGTTGTTTCCATTATCCCGATGGTATTGATGAGTGGAATCCATCTGGAAGCCACTCCGTTTATCGGTAAATACCTGGAGAAAATCATACCGGAATTCATTACAAACGGTATGGGGCTACAGTTTTACTTTGGTGGCACCTCACTGCTAATTGTGGTGGGTGTGGCAATGGAGTTTGTCAGCCAGGTTGAATCCCATCTCCTGATGCGTCACTATGACGGCATCATGAAGAAGGGAAGAGTGAGGGGCCGCAGATGAATCGCGCTAAGGTTGTTTTTCTTGGGGCACCGGGTACCGGAAAAGGTACTCAGGCCAAAAAGTTAAGTTCCAAATATGGCTTGCCCCACGTTTCAACCGGTGATATACTGCGTAATGCTGTCAAAAAGGGGACTGAGCTGGGTTTGAAGGCAAAAGCCATCATGGATCGTGGCGATCTGGTCCCCGACGAAGTCATATTGGGAATCGTAGAAAACCGGCTTGTAAAACCCGACTGCGCAAAAGGGTTTCTGCTGGACGGTTTCCCCCGTACATTGGCTCAGGCCGAGGCCTTTGACAAGTTGGATTCGGTTAATTGCGCAATTCAGATTGATGTACCGGATGATGTGCTGGTTAAAAGACTGGTGCTGAGAAGGACCTGTCCGTCCTGTGGTGCCATGTATCATCTGGAATATCAACCTCCCGCAGTGGAAGGCGTGTGCGACAAGTGTGGAACAGCCCTTGTGCAGCGGGAAGATGACAGGGAAGATGTGGTAAAGAGCCGATTTCAGGTGTATGTGGAAAAGACAGAACCCTTGATTGGCTATTACCGGAAAAAGGATGTACTCCACAACGTGGATGGAAACCGAGATGTTGAAACCGTATTTTCGGAAATTGTCCAGATTGTGGAAGCAGCAGGTGAAATGAATGGCGAAGGATAGTGACAAGCTGGAAGTGAGAGCAGTGGTTATCGAACGACTGCCCAATGCGATGTTTCGCGTAGAACTTGAGGAGAATAATTATCAGCTGCTGGCGCACATTTCAGGAAAGATGAGGAAGTATTTTATCAGAATCCTGCCCGGGGACAAGGTCATGGTGGAGATTTCACCGTACGACCTTACACGCGGGCGCATAGTTTATCGTTTTAAGTAAGTGGGGTGAGCCATGAAAGTAAGACCGTCTGTTAAAAAGATTTGCAGAGACTGCAAGATCATTCGGAGAAAAGGTGTTGTCCGTGTGATTTGCAAGAACGGCAAGCACAAGCAGAGACAGGGATAATGGAGGTTCCAATTGGTTAGAATCGCTGGTATAGACCTGCCGGACAACAAGCTGGCCGAAATTGCATTAACCTATATTTTTGGAATCGGTCGTACCAATTCCAATAAGATTCTTGATGAAGCTGGAGTCGACAAGGGCCAGCGGATGAAGGATCTCACAATGGATGAGGTTTCTGCTATTTCAAAGATTATTCAGGACAAGTATGTTGTGGAAGGGGACTTGCGGAAGCAGGTTCAAATGAATGTGAAGCGCTTAATGGAGATTAACTGCTATAGAGGCATCCGCCACAAACGCAGACTCCCCTGCCGTGGGCAACGCACACATACGAATGCTCGGACTGTTCGCGGTAAACGTTCGGTGGCCGTAGGCAAAAAGAGAAAGAAGTAGGGGACTGAAAAATGGCAAAAAGGAAACAAACTAAAACAACCAGGCGCAAGGTCAAAAGTCAGGTGCCTCATGGCCTGGCCAGTATCCAGTGCACGTTTAACAACACGCTGGTGACCATCAGTGACCCGAAGGGTAATGTACTGTGCTGGTCTTCAACCGGCCGGAACAAGTTTAAAGGCTCAAGAAAAAACACACCGTACGCGGCGCAGATCACGGCAACAGAAGCTGCCACGGAGGCCCTCGGCTACGGTATGACAAGTATTGATGTCAGGGTAAAAGGCCCGGGTGTCGGACGTGAATCCGCTATACGGGCGCTGCAGGCTGCCGGACTGTCAGTCAAATCAATTAAAGACGTGACCCCGATCCCACACAATGGGTGTCGGCCGCCGAAACGCAGAAGAGTCTGACAGATGTTGAGGAGGATTTAACGTGGCAAGATACACAAACGCAGCCTGCAAGCTGTGCAGAAGAGAAGGCATGAAACTGTACCTGAAGGGGGAACGCTGCTTCAAGGACAAATGCGCGATGGAGCGCCGGCCATTCCCCCCTGGCCAGCATGGACAGCGGTCTCGTCCGCCCATTGGCTATGCAGCGCAGCTTCGGGAAAAGGAAAAGGTAAAAAGAATCTACGGGGTATTGGAACGGCAGTTTCGCAAATATTATGAAATTGCCTCCCGGAAAAAGGGTGTTACGGGTGAAATTCTGTTGGCAATGCTGGAGCGAAGACTGGACAATGTTGTTTACCGTCTTGGCTTTGCGTCTTCGAGACGCCAGGCTCGCCAGCTGGTCAACCATGGACACATAATTGTGGATAACCGTAAAGTAGATATTGCTTCTTTCCAGGTCAGGGAAGGGCAGGAAATTCTGGTACGGGAAAAGAGCCGCAAGAACCCATTTATTGAAGAGGCAGTGAAAACTGCAAAGGGCCGCGGATTGCCGGAATGGCTGGAACTGAACCCTGAAGAATTCAAGGGTGTGGTAAAAGCAATGCCGAAACGAAGTGACATTGCCATGGATATTCAGGAACAGCTGATTATCGAACTTTACTCGAAGTAAGTTGAGGTGACCGATGGAATTTTTGAAAGGCTTTCAAATGCCAAAACGGGTTGTTCCCGTGAAAGAGGGCGCATCAGACTTTTACGGAAAATTTGAAGCGCAGCCCTTTGAACGCGGATTCGGAACCACAATTGGCCATGCTCTGCGGCGGGCACTGCTCTCTTCTGTTGAGGGTGCAGCCATCACCGCGGTCAAAATTACCGGTGTTCCTCATGAATTTATGACCATTCCCGGGGTAACGGAAGATGTCACAGACATTCTTCTGAACCTGAAACAGATCCCGATCCGGATGGCCGGGTACGAACCCCGTACAATGCATCTCTCCGTTAAAGGGGAGAAGCTTGTAACGTCCGGCGACATTATCACCGACGCAAACATTGAGATATTGGACAACGATGTACAGATTGCAACACTGGACAAGAATGCAACACTGGAAATGGAAATCCTGGTGAAGAAGAACCGGGGCTATATTCCGGCTGAATTGAATCAGGAAGACGTCGGAGTAGAGTACATCATCATGGATTCCTCTCATTCTCCCGTGCGGAAGGTGCATTATGAAATTCTCCCCGCCCGTGTGGGCATGCGGACAGACTATGACAAACTTGTACTGGAAGTATGGACCAATGGGGCTATTACTCCCGAAGACGCCCTCGCTTATGCCGCAAAACTCATCAAAGATCAATTGTCCCTGTTTATCAACTTTCAGGAAGATGAAGTTGAATTAAAGCATGCGGAAGTGCAGGTTGAGAACAGCACCCTTGCGGAGAAATTGAATACCACTATCGAGGAGCTTGAATTGACAGTTCGTGCTCACAATTGCCTGCGGAATGCGGACATACGTACCATCGGGGACCTTGTAGACAAGACGGAACCTGAAGTGTTGAAAATTAAGAACTTTGGAAAGATTACGTTGACGGAGCTGAAGAAGGTTCTCGAAGAAATGGGCCTGACGTTCGGCATGGACGTTAAGTCAATCCTGGGCAACTAAGACAGAAGGGGAATCGAAATGAGACACAGAAAAAAATATAGCACGCTGGGGCTCACAACCAACCAGCGTAAAGCGCTACTGAAGGGGTTGACGATTTCGCTCCTGGAGCACGGGGCAATTGTAACCACAAAGGCAAGGGCCAAGCAGCTGCGTGCGTATGCCGAGCGAATCATCTCAAAGGTGAGGAAAGAGGATGAGGCCCACGCCCGTCGTCTCGTATTCAGAAAACTCCAGAGCAAGTTGGCTGTGAAGAAACTGTTTGATGAATATAAAGAGGATTTTGTGAACCGTCCGGGCGGTTACACGCGAATCCATCTTTTGGGAAACCGTCCGGGTGATGCGGCTGAAATGGCACGGATTTCGTTGATACTGGGTTCACCTGTGGAAACTGCGGTGGAAGTTGAGACCGAGGAAGCTGCACCGAAGGCCGAAGAACCGGCCAAGAAAGCGAAATCTCCAAAAAAGACAAAAGCAAAAGCGGAAAAGGTCGAAGTACCCGAAGAAGTGGAAGGCGAAGCCAAGGCGACGGAGAGCAAGCCGAAAGCGGAGAAGCCAAAGACTAAAAAGGCTGAAAGTAAACCGAAAGCTGAAAAACCGGCAAAAAAAGTTAAGAAATCGGAACCAAAACCAGCCGCGAATGACAAACCGGCGGAATAAAGTCAACAACCGGCCGCAACAGGAAACCCCGTTGCGGCCGGTTTTGTTTCTGGAGGTAGAATGAGGAGCCACGTGTTGAATCTGTTATTATTTGCTTCCTGCATTTCTGTATTTTTTGCAGTTCTTTATCAGGACACAAAGCGTGATCGAATTCGGCATTTCCTGAAGTGGTTCATAATTCTGGCAGGGGGGGCCTTTGTGTTAGGTTGGATTATGTATGAATTCCCCAGAAACCCCTATTTTTAACCGAAACTATGCATTCCTGACAGTCGCATATTGCGGCTTTCTTTTCTTTCTCTCTGCCCAGTCCACTCTTCCTTTACCCCAATATTTCTCCTGGCAGGATATGATAGAGCATGCCGCTGCCTATTTTGTGTTGGGAATCTTTGCCCGAAAGGCTGCACCGGATGCCCCCTTCTGGATTATCCTTTCCTTTGTTGCTCTCTATGGGTTGTCGGACGAGATTCATCAGTATTTTGTCCCGGGCAGGGTTTGCGACATTCTCGATTTGGCTGCAGATGTAACCGGTGGTACAATAGCACTGATCACTCATCGCCACTTGCTTTCGAATCGACGTGCGCGAACAGCCAATGGAAGGGGTGCCCCTTGAAAATAATGAAAGTCCATACATTGGATCACAGCACCTGCAGGATATGGGAAAATGGCTTTTTCACCCATCATGCCTATCTGTTGCAGAATGAGTATGACGATGGTTCTTTGTCTATTCCTTACCGAAACGAATTTTTTGACCGATCAGGCCTTGATTGTGTGGCAATTCTTCCTTACCGAAAAATGGGCAACCGTCTGGAAATCGGAATCTTACAGGCTTTTCGTCCCGCTCTCTATTTCCGTTCGCAGAAAGAACTCCCCTTGCCGGAGAGGGAATATAAGTGGATTTATGAATCGGTGGCGGGTTCTCTGGAGACCGGTGATAGCGGTGAAACCGGGATACGGGTACGAGCGGCTGAAGAGTTGGCTGAAGAAGCTGGTTTCCGGGTCGCGTCCGATGCGCTGCTTTCACTGGGAGGTGGTTTTTTCCCCTCCCATGGACAATCCACGGAAAAAATCCACCTCTTTGCTGCGGATATCAGTGAGGCAGAGATTGTAGACGCCTGCGGTGACGGCAGTGTGAACGAAGGATTGAATGCCGTTAAATTCTTCGAAGTTAACGAGATTTTGTCCATGTGTCGGGATGGGCAAATTGAAGACCCCAAAATAGAAATCGGGGCAAACCGGTTGAAAAATGTCCTTTGATAGCCACCGATACAAGGAAATCAGAGTTCTCGGGACGGGAGGTTTTTCAACAGTATACCTGGTGGAAGATCAGTATACAGGACAGAAGATTGCCCTGAAAGTCATTAAATCCGTCAAACTGAATCGAAAAAATATTATCCGCCTGCAAGATGAATTTCTGCTCCTGCATTCCCTGAAACATCAGAACCTTGTCCGTGTTTACGATATCGGCTTTCAACCGGACTCACAGTCTGTTTACTACACCATGGAATATTGCAGGCGGACCAACCTCATGTCTTTTCTGATGGAAGCGACGGAGAGGCGGATGGTGGATGCCATGGTTCAGATATTGAGAGCGCTGAATTTCATCCATTCTCATGACATTATTCACTTTGATATCAAGCCCGAGAACTTTGGAATCATTGAGGAACGTGGCAAATTTGTGATCAAACTGCTGGATTTTGGACTGTTCATGCCAAAATCGCAGATCAAGACTTCTTCCGTTCGGGGAACGCTGCAGTATATGGCACCGGAATTGTTTTCCAAAGCCCCCCGGGACCACAGGTTGGACCTTTACTCTCTGGGGGTTGTCTATCTCAAGATTCTTCTTGCGCGAAACCGTGTTGAACAGAAAACCAAATATGTGGATTTTGAAAAACTGACCAAAGAGCAGGTAGAGTCAATCAAGGAGCAGTCTCTCCTTGCGATTGTATCCAGGCTGGTGAAACGGAACCCGGATGACCGGTATCGAAACGCCTATCACGTGCTGGAAGATATTCGGACTCTTTATAGACGGGATGATGAACTGGTTCCCAAGGAAGATGCGGCCCGAATGTTCTTCGAGCCGCGGTTCGTTGGCCGGAACAACGAACTCAACTATTTGAAAGTGCTCTTTGTGTCCTCCAACATCCAGACTTTCCAAACCTCATTTGTCCTGATCCGGGGTGAATCTGGAATTGGGAAAACCCGCCTGATGCAGGAACTCAGAATCTATGCTCAATTGACCGGATACAAGGTGAGAGAGGCCTGGTGTACAACTACTGGCGACAACTTTGGAGTTGCAAGGCAGTTATTCAGTCAACTTATGCCGAGCTATGATGAATCGGTGGGCGAGCGTTACGGGGAAGATTTTGCCCGGGTGTTTAGAACCATGGTATATGACAAAGCAACGGACATCACGAAACTCCCGGTAGAGCAGGGTATGGATGAAACCGTAGTGTCCGGATATTTTTATCAACTGGTAAATCTCTTCGAAGACCTGATAGAGGATGACCCGGTGCGAGAACCGGTTTTCTACGTTCACGACATTCATCTAATGGACGAAATGTCCCTTCAATTTCTGAAACCCTTTGCTCAGAAAACAAGTCGAGTGCTTTGGTTTATTTCAGTTAGTTCCGACGTGGATCTGCCCCGCTATGTGGAGAAATTCATTGAGGAGTTGGAAGAAGCGGAGCACGTGGAAACGGTTTTTCTCCGGGCACTATCCAGACAGGACGTGGTGGAATTGCTTCGGACTACGTTTCCCAACGGCGTTCTGACCACGGCATTCGAAGACTTCATATTTGAACAGAGCGGCGGAAATCCCCTGCTGATATCCGAATTGCTGAAATCCATGATTTCAATCGGTGACCTCCGGGTCGTAAATGGTGTCTGGAAGGCGGCAACGGAGCCGTCCGAAAACCTTGCCCTGATATCATTGCTGGAGAACGTACTGCAATTTCGAGTATTGGCACTTTCCCCCGTGGAACGGGATGTAATGACTTCTCTTGCTTTGATTCAGGAGCCCACCTCATTCCGATTTTTGAGGAAGTTGTACAGCCACGAGGCCGAGATTGAATCCGTGGTGGCTGGTCTGGTGGAAAACAGAATGCTCAACGAATTCAACAGTCGCTATGTGGTCGCGCACGGGAGATTGCGCCAGACAATTCTTCGATTCATGGATCCGGAAAGGCTACCGGACATACACCTGAAACTGGCGGAAACCAATAGTGAGCTTCAGGAGTTCAGATTCGAGGACACCGCCCGCTTTTACGTTCTGGCAAACAAAAGAGACAAGGGACTGGAGTTCTACGACCGTGCTTACCGTTCCTACAGAAACCTGTTTCGAAATGAAAAGGTGCTTGAAATTGCAGAAACTCTCTACCAGCTGACAAATAACATGGAAGACAAGCGGGACTACCTGGAAGAAGCCATCCGAACCTGTCTCTATGCCGGGGATACTCGAAAAGCGGAAACGTACATTGCTACCTACCGGGATCAATTTGTCTCTACCTTTGAGCACGAAGTTCGGTACAACTATTTCCAGGTGGACTGGTTCAACCGACAGGGCAAAGTCAAGGCAGCCCGGGAATGGTTGCTGGACTTCTATCTGGAAAACCGGGATGCTCTGGAAGCCGGTCCCTATCTGGGCCGTTTATATCTTTCACTTGGCCAGCTATTTGTTAAGGAAGGGGATATGGATGGTGCAGAACTTTACCTGAACCTGGCTGCCGGTTTTATCCATGAAGAAGGTGCGGATGACGTCATGCTGGGAAATTTGAACCAGTTGATGGCGACAACCATGATCGTCAGGGGAAATCTGGATGCCGCGAGAGAACATCTGGAAACCGTGAACCGTACCTACAGCAAAGCCGCATTTTTGCCGGGGCTTTCTGCCATGCACAATAATCTGGGCAAAGTGGCAATGAAAGAGGGGGATTGGCTGGGGGCCCGGAAAGCATTTGAAACAGCGGTTCAGATCCAGAACAAAGTCGGAAACTACTTCCAGCTCGTACTTTCATTTGGCTACATGTCCCGAAGCTGGCGCAAACAGGGGCGCTATGGTGAAGCCTGGCAGTCTCTGGAGAGAGGGATCAAGTATCTGGATCTAATTCGGGACAGCTGGGGAAAGATTTTCTTCTATACCGAGAAATCAGCCTTCCTCATCGAAATGGGAGAACTTATTGAAGCGGAAAACACCCTTATGCTGGCGGAGATCCTGGCGTCGGAATCCGAATTCAAGCGGGAACAGGTCCACATCGACCTGCAGAACGCGAGAATCATGCTGTTCAAGGGGCAATTGCAACAGGGCTACCATCTGGCAAAGTCCACCGAAGAAGGCTATCGCACCGTCGGTGGTGTAGACGATCAATTGTCAGCAAGACTGCTTCGTGTCTCTTTCCTCGTGAAAGGCAAGAAATGGGACCGATCCCGCGAATTGCTCAATGAAGCTGTGCCCCTTTTCAAGAAAGTAAGAGATCCATCTCTGCAATCCGCCTTCCACAGAATCATGGGTATCGTTCTTTATAATGAAGAAGGAAATGGAGAAAACTCTGTATATCAACTGAACGAAGCGGTCAGGATCAGTTCGGAGTCCGGATTGATTCTTGAAGAACTGCTTTCATCTGCCGCACTCATTCGCGCAATTCCTACCGGGGCTCATCAGGGGATGGTCAGTAATCGAAAACGGGCAATTCCGGATCTGATGAATGAATTGTCCGAGGTAGTTCCCAAGCGATACTGGCGTCAGTTCCAGCTCCGTGAGGATATTTATGGCATAGTGAAAGGCTATGGGAGGTCTTAAATGAAAGGATTTTTCGGATTACTGTCGCTGGTCGCTGCCCTGGCTATCATTGGCTGGCTGGCCATGAATGGATTTAAGGATTTCAGCGGAGACAAGGGTAAGAATCTTATGGGAGCGAAACAACGCACTGAAAGGGTGGCCGTGAAAGCCAACCTGAGAATTCTCAACTCTTTTGTAAATCAGTACCGGGCCATGCACCCCGGTGAACCGGTAACCATGGAAGCCCTCAAGGCGGCCGGTATGGAATTGCCGGAATGCCCGCCAGGTGGCCGTTTTGAATTGGAAGATGGCCGAATTGTTTACAAAGGCCCGGGGAGATAAGCAGGGAAAGCGTCCCTGTGGGGCGCG
>CBEUWV010000004.1:0-23541 GCA_965546895.1 uncultured bacterium | reverse complement strand
TAATACCAACTTGTTTCAAACTGTTCAGGTAACCCGGAAGCACGTCCTCCGGGTTCATTTCTACTGTTATTTCCAGGTCCTCTGTAAGGGGAACAGATTGGGAAATTTTCTCGATCATTTCGCCGAAAAACGAAGCCGGCATGATACTGGGTGTTCCACCACCAAAGTAAAGCGAATTGAACTTTATGGATTCAGGGATTTCAAATGAGGACAGGCGATTTATGATTGCCCTGGCATATTCTCCTGCGTCCGGCATTTCCGTTCCAGTGACACTATAAAATGAACAATAAGCACAACGGGAGCGGCAGAAAGGGACATGAATGTAAATTCCACCATTCATTTCCGGACCTGAAACGACTGTTGAAGTTTCCTCAACTCCAGAAGCTGGGCATAAATATTCACCGGGATCAGTGGTAATTCCTCAGAATGAATCAGATAAGTCAGGACTTTGTATCGGATACCAGCATCAATCCCGGAAAAACGGTGAACCCGTTCCTGAAGTTTTGGCACAAACACTACCAGATGAAAGATCAGAAACAGGAAGAGGAGAGTAACGAGAACGCTCATCCTTGAAAGTGAATTTTTGAAGAAAACAGGTAAGAGAAATGCAAGAATAAAGAGGGAAACCAGAATAGCGGTCCAACGATTCAGGAAAATATATTTATCAAAGAAACGATTCAAATCCGCTGCACTTCCACCCTTCAGGACAATTTCAGTCAGTTGGGAAGTCAATTGTTCAGCCTCTTTGCCAGATGGGACGGATTCCACACGATTGCGATAACGTGCTGGAATTTTGGCGGGAGAGTCCACAAGGACCAGGTTGCCCTGGTCATCTTCATACTTCAGTACATCAGATCCAAATACTTTCTGGCAGAAAAGTGCGTTTCCGGAAAAAAAGAGGATTATGAAAAGAATCAGATGCTTGTGTTTCAAGTGTTTCCAACCTCCATTTTCAAGGTTTAGGGTAACCGCTTAAGGTCCGCCATGAACAGAACCTGGATTTAACCCGCGGATCAGATGCACAGCTTCAAATGCAGACTTACCGTACCCATCCGCTCCAATCTCTTCAGCATATCGTCCGGTCACCACCGCGCCTCCCACCAGAACCGGGACGTCAGGCAGTTCTTTTTTCAGCAGATGAACTGTTTTCTCCATTGAACGCAAGCTGGTGGTCATCAACGCAGACAAACCTACAGCACCGGCTTTTCTTGATTTAGCAAGTTCTACAATCTGATCCGGACTCCTGTCCACTCCACCATCTTCTGCCGGGATACCAAAACCCTGGAGAACAGACATGACAATGTTCTTTCCAATATCATGAATATCATTCTGAACGGTAAAAAACAGTATTGGATGTGAAGCCATTTCGCTGGCAACGGGAACTTTGTCCCTTTTCAACAGGTTCAATAATTTTTTCATTGTTTCCCCGGCCACAATCAACTGGGGAAGAAAGAGTTCACCGTCTTCAAATGACTTACCGATGAGCTCCATTTTGGGGGATACCGCTTTTTCCAGAAATTCAAACGAGGATTCATACGCACTTTTGTTTTGCTCAAAAATAACCAGAATGGCATCCGGGTCCGCTCCAAGAAGCGCTTTTCCAACTTCGGGAAAAGGTTCCGGAAAAACTATTTTATCTGTTTCGTCTCGAATCAGAGGTTCTCCATGGAAAAGGGCATTCCCAAGACGAATTGCAGCACAGATATTCGGGTCACTGGAGTCTGTGATTGCTCCCGAAATTCCGCTTTGCATCAGCTGGCCCAGGAGAAAAGCATTCATTCGGCTTCTGTCAGCCAACCCGTGGGAAAAATTTGATAACCCGACGATTGTCTTATAGGCGGTTTTTTCCACAATTGTGCGAACCATTTCAAACTGCTCTATCCCCGTAGCAAGAGATAGGGCCAGAGGATCCACGAGAATATCTTCAGGGGGAATGTTGTATGAAGTGATCATTCTGTCGAGTATTTCCAGAGCTTCCTGACGCTGCGTAAGCGTTTTCGGTAAACGGTTGCCTGTCATCAGCAATACTACAATTTTTCCCTTGTGGTTATGGTACAGATCAGCCATCCGGGAAAACCGCTTTTCTGTAAGGTCTGTTGAGTTATAGATGAGTTTCCCCACGGCAAGTTTTGAGGCCTCTTCCATCAAGTCAGGGTAAAGCGTATCAATGGAGAGAATCGGAGACCCCTCCCGCTCCAGAACAAGAACCGCTTTCTGCCACAGCTCAGCTTTATCCACTGCCAACGCATCAAGGTTAACGTCTACTGAATTTGTGTAACCGGAAACAACCTGGCGGTTCAGTTCGGCAGTGATTGCCGCTTCCGGTTCCTTCTCAAACCTCCTGAAAAATGTCCGGTTCCCTGATAAGTTGAGCCTTTCACCGATGGCAAAAAAAGAACCCCTCTGAAAATCATATAACTGGCGGCTTGAACTGACAACGTCGGGCATTTTTCTTTTCTGTTCCGGGATCTTTTCTGATGAAAGTCGGTCAATCTCAGTTCGAAGTGCTCTGGTGTAGTCCGGAGTCGAACCACAACATGTTCCGATAATTTTAACACCCAATTTCAAAGCACTGGGCAAAAGTTCAAGTATTTCATTTGTCACATTGGGATAATCTGCTTTGCCTCTCACCACACGAGGGAGACCGGCATTGGGGGCCATAGAAATTGCACCACTGGAAAATCGGCTCAAAATCTCAACATGGGCCATAATGCCCTGAGGGCCGGTGGAGCAATTTACTCCGATCACGTCTGCATAAAGCGATTCCAGCATAATGGCTGCATTTTCTGCTCCGGATCCACTTAATGTAATACTTCCATCCTGGAACGTGAACTGACATATTAAAGGCAGCTCTGGAGAAACGGAACGGATGGCATGAATCGCAATGCTCATCTCCATGAGATCTGAGAATGTCTCCAGAAGGATAGCGTCTACTCCTTCAGAAAGCGCTTTTTCAGCTGCAAGGCGGTATACTTTCGCCATTAGAGCCACTTCCCATGAAGAATACTCCCAAACCCCGGCAGTCATGGGCCCGAAACTGGCCGCCCTTATCAGATCTCTTTTTGAAGAAACCTCAGACAGTAATCGGGCACCGCTTTGAATCATTTCAAGACCCGACTCCAGCTTTAGTTTTTTTCTGAATACAGCATGAAATATCCCAAATGTATTGGATTTGATTATGTCTGCCCCGGCATCAGCGTATTGTTGATGAATGCTGCGAACCAAATCCGGCCTTTTAATGTTGAGAGCCTCTATGCTGTTCGCACCCTCAAGATGAGAAGAGAGAAGGGTCCCGTAAGCACCGTCCATCACGAGCACGTTTTCTTTCAGCAGTTCTCGGAAGGCCGAACGATTCCAGGTGCTCATTGATTATCCGGTAGTTTAAACTTTTCAATTTCCGTTGAGAATGACTTGAGTTCATCGGAAAAACCATCTACGACTTCTCTCAATGTGTCGGATTTCAAACGAATGTCCTCAGAATTTTCTTCCATGTTCTGTATCAGTTCAACGATATCATGCAATGCTTCCTTAACCTTTTCAGATGCATTTTTAGCGTCGGATGACAGATCACGGATGGACTCGGAAGCTCCGGCTATCTGATTTGCCCCAACCGTCTGCTCCTGTGCGGCACTCATCACCTGCCCTGCAAGTTCCTTCATTTTATTTGAGGTTTCCATGGATTTTTCTGTGGCAATTACCTTTTCCCCGAGAATTTCTCCAGTTTTAACAATCTGGCTTTTCAGTAGCCGAACTCCGTCCAGTACTGTGCCCATTTGCGTTTTGTCTTGCGCTGTGTCGTCCAGAAGTGCCTTTAAAAGATCGGCCCCTTCCTCCAATTCATCACCTCCGGTTTTCTGAACCTTCAAAATTTCCTTCATCAAATCCTTTGCCCGGCGAAATTCAGTTTTCGCACCGGCTGTCCGTTCTTCCATACCGGAGAGCTGCTGGCTTGTATTGTTGACAATATTTCGAATTTCCCTTGTGGATTCTTCAGTTCTCATGGCGAGTTCTTTAATTTCATCGGCGATTACGCCAAATCCGGAGTCAAGGGAATCGTTCCTTGCGGCGAGAATTGCAGCGTTTAAAGCGAGAATGCCCGCCTGGTCAATAAAATCGTCCATGATGCGGCTGATGGATTCAATCCGATCAATTTCCTTGCCAAGAATTGCCTTTGATTTCAAGTAATTCTGATACATTCCAGACAAGTTTTCCAGGTGTTCTTCAACTTTTTGAAAACTCTGTTCAATGGTATGGGCAGAATCCATTTGCCTGTCAATTGAAAACCTGCTGTCCTCCAGATTTGTGAACCTTTTTCCAATTGAGTCATATATTTCTACAATGTTTTCTTCCAATTGTCCTGTCATTCCTGAGGCTGTTCGAAGATCAGAAGAAATATCCTTCAGAGAGAACGTATTCTCCCGTACGTTCAAAGCAATTGCCTCTGCCAAAACTACAAGCCTTCCCATAGAGTTCTTTACCTCATTAATAGAGGCCGCGAATTCAATTGAGGTGCTTGAAGTTCGCTCCGCAATCAGCGACAATTCTAAAATTGCCTGCTGAAGACTCTCTGCAAACCCGTCCACAAAATTAACAGCATCACCGGCATTTCTCACAAGCGGCTTCTGGTCTCCAGACAGTTCCTGAAGAAAATGGCTCACTTCCTCCACAACCCTTATGTTCTGGTTCAGAAGCCGCGCGTGCTCCCGAATATCCCCAATAACCTTGCCGGCATTGTTTTTAACAACGATAATTTTCTGATATAAACCCCAGAACTCATCAGTGGCATAAAGTCGTGCTGAATCCGAAAGATTCCCGGATGCCATCTCGTCCGTAATTTGGTTGATCACGGATAGCGTGCCTTTGAATTCCAGATTTACCTGGAAAAGAACCGTCGCCCCCACTCCCAATAAAATCAGAAAAAGGACGATAACGCCTCTATTGAACGCAATGAAAAATATTCTTGAGCGAAGGCTTCCTTTCTCGATTCGGAACACCAGGCTTCCGATTCCTTGTAATTTCTTTTCAGCACTGACCCATCGAGTTTGCTGCTTTGTTTTACCAAGGTTATTCTGTTTCTCTTGTACAAGGTTACTTGGAACAATCGTAATTTCTGAACCCAGAAAATTCGGGGTTTCTTTGATTATTTCCCTGACGCGTTCAAGGGATGGTTCTTTTTTTGGGGACTCTGCCTTAATTCTTACTGTAATCTGTTCCAGTTGAGACTTTCCGAACTCCGTCAATTTCTGCTGCATCACTGAATTGAAGGAATTCATGTTGCCAATCAGTGTGAAATAAATGGTCAGGATGAACAGGTAGAAGACGGCCACGGCACTTCTGTTTATGCTGGACATCTTGTAAAAATTAAATCCCTGAAGTAAACTTTCCGGAAATGAGGAAAGATAGCGTCTAATCGTGGATATTAAAACTCTTCGGGTAACAATCGAATCAACCAGCCACGAAATGGGAGACATGCCGACAAATGTAACCAATGCAAGGACGCCCATCACACTGGACACCCCTTGATCTTTCGTGCTGAAATAGTATGAGTAAATTCCAGCCACACACCAAAGTAGAATAATGGTAGACGTGCCCCTGAAGCTCACTGCGAGAAGGGCTTTCAGTTTTGAGGTTCGCGCCTGCAAATCCAATTCCAGAAACTGCTTTTCTGGTATCCATGACTTTTTTAACTGATAGAATATGAAAATAATGTGGATTCCGTACATGGGAACCAGGACAAGAAGGCCAAGACCGATGAAATGGGAAAAATTAGTTAACTGGATCACTTCAAGAAAGTACAGAGTCAAGGCAGCAAAGAATCCTGCAACAGAATTTACAAAAAAATCATTGAGGACAAGCTTCAAAAATAATTTTTGAAAATGTGGCGAGTTACTTTGTTTCATTTCATCTCGTATCTTACCAGAAATCAGGAATTGTTGTAAACGCGGATATAGAGGTGCTCCCATATCGTTTCTGCTTCCATAATCGCAAATGGACCGGATCCTCTATATCCAAGGGGACTCTATGTTCAATGAAAAGAATCAGACTGTCCGGTTTCATCCTGTCAATACTGGAAACAACCTGGCGATAGAGCCGTTTGTCTTTGTATGGTGGATCGAAATACATGATCAAATGACCGGATTCCGGCGACTCTTTGAAGGTGGCAAGAAAGCGAAGAACGTCCTTTTCCACAAAACGCGTGCCCGAAACTTGAAGTGATTCCATGTTTTGGGTCCACAGCTGACGGGATACGCGGCTCTTGTCAACAAACAAAACCCTATCTGCACCCCGACTCAATGCCTCAATCCCCATGATTCCAGTTCCGCAGCACAGATCAATAAACAATGCTCCCTGAATCTCCCCCTGGAGGATATTGAAGACAGCCTGTCTGATTTTGTCCGTTGTAGGCCTGATTTCCAGTCCGGTTGGTACCCGAAGCCATCGCCCCCTGAACTCACCGCCTGAAACGCGTATTTTCCCCGTTTTAATCTCCTGTTTCTACATTGTCAAAAACACGCCCAAGCTGCATTTACCAGCGGATGAGTGCGCTTCCCCATGTAAACCCTGCCCCAAAAGAGGCGATTACAACCAGGTCTCCCTTCTTGAGTCGCCCTGTCTCAACGGCCTGATCCAGGCAGGAGGGAATGGTCGCTGCCGTTGTATTTCCGAACTTATCTATGTTGATCATCACTTTTTCCTTTGGAAGTTTCATTCTCTTCGCAACGGATTCAATGATTCTGATGTTGGCCTGATGGGGGACGAAAAGGTCTACATCTTCAAGGGAAAATCCATTTTTCTCCACAACCTCAACAGCTACGTCTGCCATTTTTTTGACTGCGTGTTTGAATACTTCACGCCCTTCCTGATGAACAGTATGAAGGTTTTTCTCGACTGTTTCGGCGGAAGTCGGGTTCAGTGATCCTCCCCCGGCCATGTAGAGGTATTTCCCCCCGCTACCATCCACATGTTGAATTGTGTCCAGCATACCTTCATCCCCTTTGGAAGGCTCAAGAAGGACGGCACCGGCCCCATCACCAAAGAGGACACATGTATTTCGATCATTCATATCAAGAAAGGATGTGCACACGTCGGCACCCACTACCAGAACTTTATTGTAGCGGCCACTTTCAATCAGCATTGCACCGGTGGTATAAGAAAAAACAAAACCGCAGCAACCTGCCGATAAATCAAATCCGTAGGCATTTTTTGCGCCCAGCTTATCCTGTAACAGGCATGCACTGGATGGATACATCATATCCGGCGTTACAGTCCCAAAGACAATTGCGTCTATTTCCTCTGGCCCAATACCACGTTTTTTAAGCAGACGCGTGCAGGCCTCCATGGCCAGGTCGGATGAAGCAACTCCTTTTTCCACATAGTGACGTTCTGTGATTCCAGTTCGGGTTCTGATCCACTCATCGTTTGTATCCAGATAGCTCTCAAAGAAGCTGTTGGGGACAACTTTCGGCGGGAAGTAACTTCCCGTTGCAGTAACCGCTGCGCGTCTCTTTTCCATTATTTCTCCTCCAGAAGAATATTAAATTTTTGATTCGACAAAAGTATTCCATCCAAAACAGGATGGACATTTCCATAAGAATTCAGATGATTTATACCGGCACTCTACGCACATAAACGGTGCGTTGAACACCATGATTTTGTCCGTCTGAAAGGCGTATTCTTTAAGATCATCCCGTCTTTTGGGATACCGCATTAAAAATTTCCAAATCTCCTGGTGCACCAGCAACACATGGGGCATACTTTTCATTGCTTCAATCAGCTCCGGGAAAGCGGAATCCGGTCGATCCTGCGTCACATAATAACGGGCGAGATGCAATCGTGTTCGCCAGTCCTCTGCGTTTCGATTCAACAGGGAGTGACATAATTCCTCAAATTCGTGTGGAGAAATCTGAAGATAAAGCTCCATGCCAAGATACGCCTTATCCGGCACCTGTCGGAACAATTCCTCCAGGTGCTTTTGAGCCATGCCAATCTTCTCTCCCCTTTTAATCATAAGTTTGGCCAGATTCAAATAGGCGGGATATACCTTTGCATTTAATTTTAAAGCTTTTTTGAAATTCATTTCGGATTTTGCAAATTCCCCATCTTTCAGCGCCTGTTCGCCTAACTCATTGTAAATAAATGCCACCTGCATTCTATACTTGTCATCATTGAGGATTCCGCTTTTGGCCATTACATCCATCAGACTGAGGAGTTTTTCGTAGTCACCAACCTGCTTGCAAAGATGCGCATATCTTTTCAGCAAGCCATTATCTCCCGGATTCAGATTGAATGCATCCCGATAGGTCCTGACGGCCCTTTCCAGCATACCAGCCAGGCGGAAATCCTCTGCCAGGGACCCAAGAGCCCATCCTTTGAATTTGTCAGGCAGACCGGGGCGATGCAAAACAGACTTATGGACTTTGATGGCTTCTGCTATGTAGCCCTTTTCCCTGAGAACATTCCCGAAAATAACGTAGATCTCCTTTTTTTCGGAATCTTCCTGCATAATGGAAGCCAGAAGATTTTCAACACCTGCCCGTTCATCCCATTGAAGGGAATCAATCAGACGTACAGCTTTTATGTAGAAGCTACCCGAGTCGTGGTTCTCGGATTTCTGCTCACTTTTCCCACGTAAGAGCAAGCCAATCAATATCCCGATGAGAACAACAGCAAATATTAGTACAAAGGGCATTTAGGACGCTCCATTTCCCCCGTTGGATTCTGAATCAATGAACTCTTTTACGGCAACATTTCGATGGGTGTCCAATTCCTTTTTCAGTGTAGCAAGCTCAGCATCTTTGGCTCGACAGTCTCTTTTCAATTGCATGATCTCCCCCAGAATTACCAGCAAACCCAGAAAAAATCCAACTGCCATTGAAAAAAATATCACCACAAAGAGTGGAATTTCCTTAAAAACGTCCTGAGTGCCATAAAAATACCGGAAATCTACACTCTGGTATACATTGAGGGTAAATAATACAAATAATACAACAAACAGGACTGTCCAAAATGCCGTTTTAACGTATTTCATGAATTCCTCCAAAATAGGCCAACACTTCTTCCCATTTTCCACTTGCGCGAACAAGGAACTCCACCAGCTCCCTGAACGCTCCTTTCCCACCGGGATGACTTGTAATAAAGTCTACAATCGACCGGACGTCATCTGGTGCTTCCGGTACGGTGGCTGAAAGACCTGCCTGGCGCAGAATTGGAATGTCTACGAGATCATCCCCAATGACTGCGGTTTGCTCCCAGGACACCTGCAATGTATCACAAATTTCCCTTGCACGGGCCATTTTATCCGTCACACCATCCGAGCAAAAATCAACTTTGAGTTCATTGGCCCGGCGGCGAAGAACGCTTGACTCTTTGGCCGAAATAAAAGCAACACGGATTCCTGCAGCTTGAGCCATCTTCACGGCAAGTCCATCCCGCACATGAAAACCCTTCATGTGTTCCTTCATTCCCGGCCCGTAGTACAACCTTCCGTCGGTTAATATCCCATCAACGTCTGAGATGAGAAGGGAAACCTTTTGCGCCTTCAGAAAAGTTCTGTTTTCCATAAATCGTGCAGATGAATCAAACCAAGGAGTTCATCCTCTCCAGTTACCACCGCAAGGGACGTAATGCGGTGGGTTTCCATAACCTGCAATGCCTCTACACCCAGCTTACCGGGAGCAATACATTTGGGATTTTGGACCATGCAATCGCTGGCAGATTGTTCCAGCAACGTTTGTCCTTTCTTTTCAAGAAGCCGGCGTAAGTCACCATCTGAAATGACACCAAGGAGTTTCCCATTATCCACTACGAGGGCGATTCCCAATCTTTTGTTCGACATTACATAGATTACGTCACGCATTGGATCGTCCGGTAAGACCACAGGGAGTTCTTCTCCTTTGTGCATCAGGGCCTCTACCAATAGAAGCTTTTTACCGAGTTTTCCACCTGGATGTCGTGCCGCAAAGTCTTCCGGAGTAAACTCTTTCAACTCAAGAAGCACCATCGCAATAGCATCCCCCATGGCCAAAGTAGCTGTTGTCGAAGATGTCGGCGCCAACCCAAGGGGGCATGCCTCCTTCTCGATTTTCAATTCCAAGGTGACATCGCTGTGTGTTCCCAGACTGGAGTCACGGTTTGCTGTTATTGCCACAATAGGGACTCCAATCCGGCGGATAAACTCAAGGAGCCGGACAATCTCATCGGTTTCTCCCGAATTGGAAACGGCAATTACGGAATCTCCCTCTACAATCATTCCCAAGTCACCGTGAATGGCCTCAGCAGGATGCACAAAAAAGGATGGAGTGCCGGTAGATGCCATAGTCGCTGCTATTTTGCGGCAAATTAGTCCTGATTTGCCCATTCCAGTAACAATCACACGGCCCTGCGTGTTTTTCAGAATCTCAATTGCCTGTTCGAAATCATTCCCGAGACAAGAAATTTGATCCGCTACCGCTTTTGCTTCAAGTTCAAACACATCACGTGCAATTTCAATCAATCTCGACATCGGCTCCTGCCCTCCAGATATTCAGTAACTTTCGAAGAAGGTTGGAAAACTGATCCAATGGATAAAGGTTCGGACCGTCGGAAAGGGCTTCCTCCGGATGTTCATGTACTTCAAAAAAGAAACCCGATACGCCAAGGCCCGCAGCAGCTTTTGCCAATGCTGGAATAAACTCCCGCTGTCCGCCCGTACTCGCTCCTAGGCCGCCCGGCAATTGTACTGAATGCGTTGCGTCAAACAATACAGGATAGCCGAAAGATGACAGTACCGGAAAGGACTTGAAATCCACTACGAGATTATTGTAGCCGAATGAGCTGCCTCTTTCCGTCAGTATAATTTTCTTATTGCCTGTAGATTCTATCTTCTGAACAGCATTCTTCATGTCCCAGGGTGCCAGAAACTGTCCCTTCTTCACATTTACGATTTTTCCTGTTTCACCGGCAGCAACCAACATGTCTGTCTGACGGCATAGGAAAGCCGGGATTTGAAGGATGTCCGCAACCCCGGCAACCACTTCCGCCTGGGACGGGAGATGAAAATCCGTCAGGATTGGAATCTGCAGTTCTTCCTTCACACGGCGAAGGATATCCAGTCCTTTGCCCAGTCCCGGCCCCCTGTAGCTGTCAATGGATGAGCGATTTGCCTTATCAAAAGATGCTTTAAAGACAAACGGAATCTCAAGAACATCGGCGATACTCTTGAGGCGGGACGCAATGCCGAAAACAATCTCTTCGGTTTCTATTACGCAAGGACCTGAAACCAGAAAAAAGCTATTTTCTCCTTCAGAAATCCGGTTGAAAAGCTTCCGGGTGTAGTCGCTCATTGTGTTTTTCCCTCCCGTTGCTTGTAGGATGCCTTGATAAATTCCACAAAAAGAGGCTGTGGCCTCAAGGGCTTTGACTTGAACTCAGGATGGAATTGACAACCCAGATACCAGGGATGGTTGTCAAGCTCCACAATTTCAACGAACTTTCCGTTGGGGGATATACCGGTGAACTTCAATCCGGCTTTCTCTAACTGTTCACGAAATGCCATATTGAATTCATAGCGATGGCGATGGCGTTCCTGAATCTCTTTCTCACGGTAGGCCTTGAAGGCAAAGGAATCCTTGTTTTGAATCGCACAGGCGTATGATCCAAGGCGCATATTCCCTCCCATTTCTTCCACATCCAGCAATTCTCTTAACTTATAGATGATGCGATATGGTGGGTTTTCATCAAATTCTGTGGAGTTTGCGTCCGCCAATTGCGCAACATTTCTGGCAAATTCGACAGTTGCCAGCTGCATACCGAGACAAATGCCAAAAAATGGGATCTTGTTTATTCGTGCATATTCGATTGCCAGGAGCATACCCTCAATTCCACGTCCCCCGAAACCGCCCGGAATCAGGACCCCATCAACTTCCTTCAACAGAGTTAGCCTGGATTCATCTTTTTCAAACATGGAAGAATCAAACCACTTCAACTTTACGTCCAGACCATTTGCAAAGCCGGCATGGGCCAGTGCCTCATTCAATGACTTGTATGAATCGGCATAATCCACATACTTGCCCACAATCCCGATTTCTACCGTATCAGAGGGATTTTCGATTTTTGCCCGCAACTCTTTCCATTTCTTCAGTCCCCTTCCCTGTTTGCGCAGTGATAGATGCCGGCAAATAGCATTGTCCAGTCCCTGCTTTTCAAACATTATGGGAACAAAATAAATGTTTGATACGTCGCGAGCCTCAAATACTGACTCCTTTCGAACATTGCAAAATAGAGCAATCTTATCCTTAATACTCTCGGGCAATTCCCGTTCCGTCCGGCACAGTATGATATCCGGTTGAATCCCGATTTCCCGTAACTGTTTCACACTATGCTGGGTTGGTTTGCTCTTCAATTCTCCTGCAGCTTTTATATACGGCACATAAGTCAGGTGTATGTACAGGACCTCATCCCGGGAATGTTCCAATCCAAACTGTCGGATAGCCTCCAGAAACGGCAATGATTCAATATCGCCGACGGTACCGCCGATCTCGGCTATCAGCACATCCACATCCTCTGATATCCGTTTGATACTGTGCTTGATTTCATCCGTAACGTGCGGAATCACCTGCACAGTTTTCCCAAGGTAGTCTCCCCGCCTTTCTTTTGTGAGCACAGCATTATAGATTTTTCCCGCAGTCTGGTTATGAAATTTTGTAGAATGCGAAGATGTAAATCTCTCATAATGGCCAAGATCCAGGTCTGTTTCTGTGCCATCATCGGCAACATAAACCTCACCGTGTTGAAACGGGCTCATTGTACCGGGATCTACATTCAGATACGGGTCAAACTTCTGGAGCGTTACCTTGTAGCCGCGATCCTCCAGAAGTGCACCAATGGAAGCCGCGGCGATTCCCTTTCCAAGTGATGAAACCACACCCCCTGTCACAAAAATAAACTTCGTCATTCAACATCTCCCAATAACGCTTTCAGTTGAAGATAATCTTCATTTGTGTCAATACCAATACCGGAATAATCAGTCTTTTCAACATGAATCCGGATTCCATGTTCCAGGGCACGTAATTGCTCCAGCCCCTCAATTCTTTCAAGTCTGCCCACCTTCATTCGGGCAAACTCCAGAAGAAAGGATTTTCTGTAGCCATAGATTCCCACATGCTTGAACCAGTCGCCCATTTCCTCATTTCTCAAATCAGATTCAAATGCCATGTTCGGGCTTTTGCGAAAAGGAATCGGACTTCTGGAAAAATAAATAGCATTTCCTCTGGCGTCACAGACTACCTTTACCACATTCGGGTTAAAAATCTCGCGCTTATCAGCGATTCTTGCCATGACGGTGGACATTTTCAAAGCCGGATCCCTGGAAAAAGGTTTAACGAGGGCATCTATAACTTTATTCGTGATCAGGGGTTCATCGCCCTGAACATTAACAATCACGTCCGCATCAAGCTCTTCTGCCACCTCTGCAATCCGATCCGTACCGGACTGATGTTCCCGTGACGTCATTACGGCTTGACCCCCAAATGACAGAACGTGCTCAAAAATCCGCTGATCATCCGTAGCGACCACCACATCATCCAGCAACGAAGAAGACATCGTTCGTTCATATACCATTTGAATGATGGTCTTATCCTTAATCTTCAGCAATGGCTTTCCTGCAAGCCTCGAAGATTCATATCGTGCGGGTATGATTGCTTTTACCTTCATGTACATAGAGTCTACCCGAAAGGGGCTCTTGTTGCAAGAAAAAAGAAGATGAGCCAGGACAATGTCAAGGCCAAGCCTGAACCACTCTTATCTTAAGATAATAAACAGCTTGTCCTTTTTAAGCCATGACACAGTCCTGAATTTAAGCTCGAATCTATCCGTGATACTCCGGGCATTGGAAACAAATGAGAATCTAGAAGCATTTGAAAAGTGCGTCAAACCCTCAAAGAGCAAAAACAAGGAGAAAAAAGTTGATTTGAGCTGGAAAACGAACCCGGAGATTTCTCCTTCTTTTCTTAAACTCAAACTCAAACTTAGACTTAAACTTGTTCCCTTCCCCCTCGTTGCCTCTTCTGGTAAACTATATTGGAAATGGCAGTTAAACGACAAAATGGGAAACAATCTGGGACATTGGCAGTCGAATTCACGGCGCTGGCATTTGTGTGCATCGGGATCATTATTTTTCTTGCATTGATTTCGTTCAGCCCGAAAGATCCGACCTTTCTAAACAGCATAACAGTCTCACGGATTCGTTCCACAAATCTCATGGGCAATTTCGGGGCCCAGCTCTCTGCCATCCTTCTACAGCTTTTCGGATATGCTTCCTATCTTTTCCCTGTCTTTTTTCTAATCACCGCAATGATACTCCTGCAGAAAAAAACCTTTGGCCCGATATTGCTGCAGCTGCCTTTCTTTCTACTGGAATCAGTCGTTATAGCCGTGCTATTTGCCGTGGTTCTTTCTGATTTTGTCCTGATTGCATCCATGGCGCCCCGGGATTACGTAAGCGCGGGTGGGATCATCGGCAACAATATCAAGGGATGGATGCTCCCGGCACTGAACACATGGGGTACATTGATTCTTCTGCTCTTTCTGATTATCGCATTCTTTATGCTTGCAACCCGATTGGGTATTTCGGTAATAATCGCCGCAGTGGCGAAAGGCTTCATTTCTGCGGCACGATCTTTTTCTGCAGTTTTCAAGAAAATTGGCAGGGAATTGAGTATGCTAAAGAAAAAGAAGGCAGTGATCCGTCAGATAGACACTGAAAAAAAGCACAGGGAAAAAATTCGCCAGAAAATTAAAAGCAAAGAACTTCCACGCATCAGCCAACCGGTTCCCCAGGATACTGATGAGAAGAATAATCCACTTGATATTGCCGTACACACAGGTCTCTTCCCGAAATCAGGCAAACCCTATAATCCTCCCTGGCGCGACATTTTTGCCAATCCGGACCCTGATAACAGCATTGACCGGCATGATTTATCCAAAAAATCAAACCTTCTGGTTAAAAAACTGGAAGAGTTTAAAGTGACGGGCCGCGTTGTGAATATTCATCCCGGCCCCATTGTAACCACGTATGAGTTTAAAATGGATCCCGGCATCAAGTACAACAAGGTACTGTCCCTTGCTCAGGACCTGAGCATTGCCTTGAGCGCCGAATCAATTCGGATCGACCGCACGCCAAAGAAACCCACTATTGGAATTGAAGTCCCCAATGATAACCGAAGGCTCATCGTTCTGAAGGAAATACTGGATTCAGGCACTTATATGTCCGCGGCCTCCCCCCTCACGGTTGTTCTCGGGAAGACAATCACCGGGGAACCTATTGTTACATCCCTTGATAAAATGCCCCACCTTCTTGTGGCGGGACAGACAGGATCAGGAAAAAGCGTGGGGCTCAACGCCATTCTTTGTTCTCTCCTGATCAGAAACACACCTGAGATGGTAAAAGTTATAATGGTTGACCCCAAAATGGTTGAACTTGGCGTTTATAGCCATATTCCTCACCTCCTCACAGATGTCATCACGGACCCGAAAGAAGCTGCCTCTGCCCTCTCCTGGGCCGTTGGGGAGATGGAAAGGCGCTACCTCCTGCTGAAAGATGTGAAAGTTCGCAGCCTGGCGAAATACAACGCTGTCGTCCAGGCAGAATTTGTGGATGATGAAAAACACGAACCAATACCCTACATTGTGATCGTAATTGACGAAATGGCTGATCTCATTATGACGGCCCGCGCCCAGGTGGAAGAAAGTATTGCCCGACTGGCCCAGAAGGCTCGCGCTGTCGGCATTCATCTTATTGTAGCGACACAGAGACCCAGTCGTGACATCATTACCGGTGTCATCAAGTCCAACCTGACTTCCCGAATCTGTTACCGGGTGGCCCAGATGATTGACTCCCGCATTGTTCTTGACCAGGTTGGGGCAGAACAGCTGTTGGGCCGGGGAGATATGCTTTTCCTGCCCCCCGGAACATCCAATCTGATCCGAATTCATTCTCCCATGGTCACAGAGAAAGAAGTCAACGGGCTGGTTTCCTACCTGAAATCCTACGGAAAACCGGTGTACATGAATGAGATTAAATCCTATGGAGCGGACGATGGTGAAGAAGGTGGATTCGAAATCGGAGATGGCAACACGCTTTCCAGCAACGATCCCAGCTACATTCAAGCCATAAAACTTATCGTTGCTACCGGTCATGCCTCGGTATCCTATCTTCAGCGTAAAATGTCAATTGGATATAACAAGGCAGCGCGATATATTGATATGATGGAAGATGATGGCATTGTGGGACCGCCTGCCCAGCAGGGCGGGAAATCCAGGGAAGTCCTGGTAGATATTGGCTTTGTTCAACGATTAAAGGAACTGGATTCATGAGGTTCTTACTTTATGTAGCAATTGTTTTTGGGATTTTCTACTTTTTTTACAGTAAGTTGAGACGCTTTCTTGCTCAAATATTTCAACCCCTTACTACCGACAGTGGTTCGGAAAACAATGGGTCATCAACTGCACAACAGGGAAGAATCAATAAAGGTGAGATGCAGCAATGTCCTTCCTGCGGGAACCGGAAAAAGTTCGGGTGGCGTCGAATACTGCTCTGAGACCTGCTCAAAAAAGGGAAATTTTAAATGAGTAAGAGGGCTGAAATTGTAGAAATCGGTCACCGTCTTTATTCAAAAGGCCTGGTCGCAGGTTACGAAGGAAATATTTCGGAAAGAAACGGAGACAGTATTCTGATAACACCCTCAGGAGTCTGCAAAGGCTATCTGAAAGAAGAAGATATAATTGAGATCAATAGCCTTGGAGAGAGACTATCCGGAAACACTTTACCCTCCTCTGAAACGGCCCTTCATTTGAAGATTTATCGGGAACGGGAAAATGTCCAGGCGATTGTACACGCTCACCCGCCCACTGCCACAGGCTTCGCTTGCGCCGGAATGGGACTGGACCAAAGCCTCACAGCTGAAACTGTTCTCACACTGGGGGCCGTTCCCCTGGCTCCTTATGGAACGCCATCCACTGGGGAACTTCCAGCTGCGCTGGATGGTTTCATGGACTATGATGCTCTCCTTCTTGCCAACCATGGTGCCATAACGATGGGGAAAACTCTGGATATTGCCTATTTTTTGATGGAACAGGTTGAACAGTATGCTAAAATCTCATATGTAGCAAACACGTTGGGGACCCCGAAGCCCCTGCCCTGCGATGAAGTTGACAAACTTATGGCACTCAGGGAAAAGTTTGGAATCACTACGGGAGATCCAACCGTATGCAGTCGAGATGGACAGGTTACCCTTTATCGGTTTTCCAGAAATGAGTTGGTAAACCTGATTCAGGAAATTTTAAACGAATTGGGAGGATGACACATGGGCGATGCCATTGGAATGATTGAAACGAAAGGGCTGGTCGCACTTATCGAAGCCGGTGATGCTGCGGTTAAGGCTGCCAATGTCACATTGGTCAGCTATGAAAAGGTGGGCGGTGGCTACTGCACCATCGTGGTTCGGGGAGATGTCGCCGCTGTTAAGGCTGCAACAGATGCCGGTGCCGCGGCAGCAAGACGTATTGGTGAACTGGTATCTGTACATGTTATTCCTCGTCCCCACAAGGGCCTGGAAGGTACATTGCCCATCGGTTCTACAAAATAGACTGAAATTATTTAACCCGGGCATAGTCTGTCAGGACTGTTCTCAGTTATCTTATTATTGTATTTGAGGGGAGCGATTCGCTCCCTTTTTTCCCTCACCGGAAAAAGTATGAATCCTGGATTTTGCTCGCCGGGTTCAGCCATCTTGACATGGGAGGTTTCCTGAAGTCCTTTTCACTACCTGGAATGCGACTATGGAACTGGCGTCACAATATGGTAACATTCTGTCTGTTAGTGAGTATTACATGATGCAAGGACCAAATTTGGGAAGAGAAAAAAAAGCATCCAGAAAATCAGTCAGTAGAGGTAAATTTCTCGGCAGTATTTTCTGGTACATGCGGTTCCGTAGAAAAATTATCCTGAAAAATCTGGATATCGCATTCCCCGATCATGACTTACAGTGGAAGAAGAAAATCGGTAAAAAGTGTTTTCAATCCATTGGTTCAGTTCTGTTTGAATTTTTTCGCCTTCCCGGATATTTCCGTGATGGCACACTGGATAACATTCTGGTCATTGATAAGGGGAAGGAATTACTTGAGAAATACCGAGATAGCGGGGCAATTCTCATCACATGTCACCTGGGGAATTGGGAACTTGCCGGCGCCAGGATTTCAGCCGGAGGCCACAAGCTGACTGCGTTGGCCTATCGACAGAAAAATAGCATGGTACATAAACTCATGCGTAAGATCAGATCATCTTACAAAGTGGACGCCGTCTATCACCGGGATTCAATTCGGCCATTTCTGGCAAAATTGAAAGAACGTGAATTCATTTGTTTTCTTACAGACCAGAATACGACTTCGGAGAAGGGCATTTTTGTGGACTTTTTTGGAAAACAAGCTGTCGTTGTTGACCTGCCGGCAAAACTAAGTGTCAAAATGAAAAAACCAATCCTCTTCTTTTGTGCATGGTATGATGAAGATAGCCATCTATACCACATGGAGTTCGAAGAATTGAAGTCTGAGTACGAACTGAATCAGAAACAAGATGTAGAGAAAATCGTCAAGCTCTACACCAACAGAATTGAAAAGGCCATCCGTGAGCATCCGGAACAATACCTCTGGTTTCACAAGAGATGGAAAACAAGACCAGGCAGTGAATCAAACATTTATTAGGCTTTCTGCCCTCTACTGGCTCCTGTCCCTTTAGTTCAGACTGTGAATGATCCTCGTTTACCGAAAGATTCTTCAGTTTCGAGAAATGCCGCTTTGCTGTATAATGGAGTTCGACTATGAACGAGAGGCAATTATATGTTTGTTGGTAAGATTATCGGAACTGTGGTGGCGACCCGGAAGGACCCGAAGCTTGAAGGGAGAAAACTCCTGATTGTACGTCCACTTGATGAACAATTGACCGCGAAAGATGACTATATCGTAGCTGTAGATACAGTAAGTGCAGGCTATCATGAAAAGGTCCTGGTCGTTCAGGGGAGTTCTGCTCGAATGTCTTTCGGGATGAAAGACTGCCCGGTGGATTCTGCCATTATCGGTATCGTTGACAGTTTTGTTATTGATGATGCTCCGGAGGAAAGCAGATGACTTTCGTGGAGAAAGTTCGAAATTCCGGAATTGTCGGTGCCGGCGGCGCCGGTTTTCCTGCCTACATTAAAATGCAATCCAGCCCCGACACCATCATCTGCAATGCAGCAGAATGTGAACCTCTGCTCTACACTGACTATTATGTGATTCAAAACCACATTGACGGTGTGATCCAGGGTATTCTGCTTGCAAAAACGCAATTGGGGGCAAGGCGCGCCGTATTTGCAATCAAGGAAAAGCGGCATGAGCTTTTCCCGGCAATCGAAAAAGCTATCCGCAACGCCGGCGGTGGGGTTGAGTTGTTTACTCTGGGTGACTATTACCCGGCCGGAGATGAACAGTCCCTGGTTTATGACGTAACTGGCAGAATCGTGCCCCAGAACGGAATTCCAATCAACGTCAACGTGGTCGTAAACAATGTTTTGACCTTTTACCAGATTTGGAATGCTATTGAAAATTCAGTTCCGGTCACAGAACGATACGTCTCTGTAGTCGGTCGTGTCAAACGCCCATACGTGGCGGTTGTACCCATAGGAACTCCTTTTTCAAAGCTGGCAGAGCTGGCAGAACCGGAACCGGGCACCGTTATGATTGAGGGTGGCGTTATGATGGGCACTGTCAGGACTCCTGATGATTCTGTCAGCAAAACCACCGGTGCCATCGTGTTTCTTGAAGAAGGAAACCCTGCTGTTCGTGAAAAGGTAGATTCATTTCAATCGGTTACGCGCTTTTCAAAAGCGGCGTGTTGTCAATGTACAGAATGTACAGTTCTTTGCCCCCGTTTCAATCTGGGCCATGACATTGAACCCCACATGATTATGCGCACACTGAACTACGGACTGGATTCAAGCTCGGCAGTTGCCCAGGCTGCGTACCTTTGCTGTCAGTGTGGCGTTTGTTCTCTTTTTGCCTGTCCCTTTGGCCTCAGCCCCAAGCGCGTGTATGCCGATTTTAGAGCAAGATGAAGTGAATACAATATTTCCCCCAGAGAACATATTATTGACCCTTTCAATGACGCGAAGAAGTTGCCAACCAAGCGTCTGAAAGCCCGCTTGAATCTCCTGGACATAGATACTAAGGCAGAATATATTGGCCACCTGGACTATTCAGGCCCACTTAAAATACAGTTGAAACAACACATTGGTGCCCCATCCACAGCTACTGTCAACCCCGGAGACCGTGTGACAGCAGGTCAGGTTATCTCCAACGTAAATAATGCAGATCTCGGCACCCCTGTCCATTCTCCGATGGAGGGAATTGTAAAAGAAATAACGGAAGAATTCATAGTTATAGGAAGTGAATCATGAGTATGGCAATCGGCATGATTGAATTGAACAGTATCGCCAAAGGGTTTGAAGTCTGCGACGCAGCCCTGAAGACCTCTGCGGTGAAACTCATTACGTCCCAGAGTATCTGCCCCGGCAAATACATTGTGTTTGTCAGCGGAAGCGTTTCAGAGGTTCAAGCCGCGATTCAAAATGGAATCGAAGCAGGTGGCCGATACGTTGTCGATGACCTCGTTATTCCAAATGTCAATGAGGAGGTTTTCCCTGCACTTTACGCAACCAGAGATGTGGGCGACATAGACGCCCTGGGAGTGATTGAAACCTTTTCCGTTGTTTCATCCATTTTTGCTGCGGACGCCGCGGTTAAAGCCGCTTCCGTTCGTCTTATTGAGATTCGCATGGCAATGGGGCTCGGCGGCAAAGCATTCTGTGCCTTTACCGGTGATGTTGCAGATGTAAAGGCCGCAGTGGAAGCGGGTCTCGATGCGGTCCATGACAAGGCCATGCTGGTATCATCCATTATCATTCCCTCTCCCCATGAGCGGCTGAAAGATGAGATCCTGTAGACAGGGGGAAAAGTGCAACTGGGAATCGTAGTCGGAAAACTGTGGGCAACGGTAAAGAATCCATCACTTGAAGGAAAACGTATTCTTGCCTGCCGTCCCATTGACAAACACGGCAAGGTTATTGGCAACCTTTTCTTCGCGCTGGATTGTGTTGGAGTGGGCTCCGGCGAAAAGGTGCTTTTCGTCCAGGGCTATGAAGCTTCTCATTGTTTTCTGCCGGAAAAAGTCCCGACAGACTTCACCATAATTGCAAAAGTTGATGAGGTTTCACAATGAAAATTTGCAACGTATCGGGACAAATCATTTCAACAGAGAAAAATCACCGGCTTTTCGGCTATCCCCTCCTGACACTGGACGTACTTGAAGTGGATGGAACCCCCACCGGGGAAGAGCTGGCCGCTTTTGACACCATCGGTGTCGGTATCGGGGAACGGGTACTGGTAACCATTGAAGGTGATGCCGCGGTCCAGCTTATCGGGCACCAGGATGCCCCTGTTGACGCAGTAATTGTGGGTGTAGTTGATACAGTCGAATACCTCGCGAAGGATGAAGTGTCCAGATGATAGCAGCGGGAAATACAGCTTTGTTGTTCAGCGTTGTCGTCGCGGTATCCGCCTTTGCTTTTATTGTCGAACAACGAACACAAATTGGCAAAAAGCTGTCCGGTGTTGTAATTGCCATGTTTTCCATGATGCTGCTGGCCAATCTGAAGCTGGTACCGGGTTCCGCTCCATCCTATGACTTTGTATTCAACTGGGTAGTCCCGGTGGCAATTCCTATGTTTCTGTTTAAAGCCAATCTGGTCGCAATTTTCCGGGAAACCGGTAAGACTTTGATCGCATTTACTATCGGCGGAATCGGGACCATTATCGGCGCACTCACCATGTTTTTTCTGCTCAACAGGGGTGAACAGTCCTTGAAAGCACTGGGGCTGTTCAGCGCAACCTATGTCGGCGGAACAATCAATTTTGTTGCCATTTCTGAAATCATGCACATCAAGGGAGATATGCTGGCCTCAGCCGTGGCGGCGGACAATGTGGTTATGGCAGTGGCATTGATTTTTCTCTTTCTTGTTCCAACCCTGACAGTGGCTCAGAAATTTTTCAAATTCGACGAAAGAGAATACCTTTCAGAAACCTCCGATGGTAAACAGGAGGAGACGCTCTTTGGTGGCCAGGATGTTGTCTATGCCCTCTCCATTTCCTTTGTCATAGCCGGTTTGTCCATGTTTGCCGCAGGGTTTATGGGACACATCCCTTCCATCCTGATTTCAACTGTTGTCACCGTTGCGCTGGCCACGCTATTCCCCGGATTTTTTACCAACATACGCGGCTCTGAGGAAATCGGCATCTTCCTGATGTATCTTTTCTTTGCTGTGGTTGGGGCATCAGCGGATTTTGGAGTTATTCTTCAAAACGGAATCTATCTTTTCATCTTTGCGGCTGGAACCATTTCGATTCATCTGGCCGTTATTCTAGTCGGGGGAAAATTGCTTAAAATCCCACTGCCCGAAATTCTGATCGCTTCCAATGCCAATCTCGGCGGACCCACAACCGCGTGCGGGATGGCCATGGCCAAAAGATGGGATAAACTCATTGCCCCGGCTGTGTTGGTTGGTATCTTCGGATATGCCATCGCTACTTTTGTCGCGTGGAACCTGGTGGCAATCGTTCGAATATTCGTAGCCCTCTGAATACTCTGCCCTTTCCCGGGGTAATAAGTACAGAACTGGCGGGAGGTTACCGCACAGAAGTTAACGGGGGCCATTTTGTACTATGCTATACTTGACAAATAAATTTAGTGAGTAAAACCGTATGCGCTATTTTGTTTTTGTTCCAACAATTAATTCCACAGAAGGAATGAAGATTTCAGACAAAGCCTTGTCTGAAATTTCAAATGATACAGGTGTGGATGCCGCGACACTTCGAAATTCTTTTTACGGAAAAGGCATCGCCTGTCTTCGATCTCATTCGGACCCGGAAGAACTAGAAAAAATCTCCGAAGCCCTCTCACTTCACTCTATTCCCTATCTTTTTACGCGAACTTCTGACATTGAAAATATTCCTGTGCACCAGGCAGTTAAATTGACTTTACAATCCAATGGAATTGAATTCAGAACCGATTCCGGAAAATATGAGATTAGCTTCGACCAGCCCATTGCGATCGCCTCAAATATAGAATGGACCCGGGACTCTATACAAAGGAGTGTAATAAAGGGCGAACAGTTTGTGATCGCGACTGCGGAACATGCTTTCATTTTCCGGGCAAAATCGGTCGTCGTGGAAAATGTTCCAGGCCTCACAAAGTACTCCCGAACCCACAACACCGCTCTTTTTTTAGAGAATCTTTTCAAGCAAGGACAACGGCTTTACGTGGACAGTTCTTTCCAGCGCCTACAGGTTGTATTGAGAGGAGACTTTCCACATTATGCTCAATTCTTGTCAACGGTTGTAAACTCAGGATTTCTGGAGTCGGATTTCCCCCAAAATCTTCTTGAAGAACAGGAGCTTGAGAAAATACCTGCAGCCTCC
>CBEUWV010000003.1:0-29864 GCA_965546895.1 uncultured bacterium | reverse complement strand
GGAAGGCTGCTTTTCAGGAGCTCGCACAGCGGATTTTGCCCTGGCTTCAGTCCCGGTAGAGAAATCGGACTTGCAAAACGCTCACATGTTTCTGCGGTATTCACCACCTACATCAAAAAGTGAGAATGTAATCTGTCCAAGAGAACAATAGTTGACTGTATCTATAAGATTATCAAATATATTTCCTCCGGAAGACGCGACTTTTCTCAGCTTACGCAATTTGTCTTTACTGACGTCCTCGTTTCGTGTATGGAAGAGTTCCAGGTTGTGAATCTGGCGCTGTTTCTCTTCTTCAGTGGACCGGATCAGCTCTGTGGGCGCCTTTTCCTGACCTGTAAGATGGGCAGGGCGTTCAAAGGTGTTGACTCCAATGATGGGAAGTTCCCCCGTGTATTTAAGTCTTTCATAGTGCATGGATTCTTCCTGAATTTTGCTTCTCTGGTACATGCTTTCCATTGCACCGGTTACACCACCACGTTCCGAGAGACGTTCAAATTCCATCAGTACGGCCTCTTCAACAAGGTCTGTTAACTCTTCGATGATAAAAGAACCCTGCAGGGGATTTTCGTTCTTTGCCATTCCAAATTCCCGATTGATAATCAACTGAATGGCGAGGGCACGGCGGACTGATTCTTCCGTCGGTGTAGTGATGGCTTCATCGTAGGCATTTGTGTGAAGAGAGTTGCAGTTGTCATAAATGGCCGTCAATGCTTGAAGTGTGGTTCTGATGTCGTTAAAATCAATTTCCTGGGCATGGAGAGAGCGTCCGGAGGTTTGAATGTGATACTTGAGCTTCTGGCTGCGTTCATTGGCGCCGTACCGATTCTTCATCGCCACTGACCAGATTCTTCTTGCCACACGCCCGATCACTGAATATTCAGGGTCAAGGCCATTGGAAAAGAAGAAGGAAAGATTGGGCGCGAACTGATCAATTTTCATTCCCCGGGACAGGTAGTATTCCACGTAGGTAAATCCATTTGCCAGTGTGAGGGCCAGTTGTGTGATTGGGTTTGCCCCGGCTTCAGCGATATGATACCCGGATATGCTCACTGAATAATAGTTTCGAACACCGCTTGAAATAAAGCTTTCCTGAATATCTCCCATCATTTTCATGGCAAAATCCGTAGAGAAAATGCAGGTATTCTGAGCCTGATCTTCTTTCAGGATGTCGGCCTGGACCGTTCCGCGAACTCCCTTGACAGTGTCCGCCTTAATCTTTTCATATGTTTCCCGTTCGATTAGTTCGTAGCCCGGAATCCCCAGAGTGAAAAGACCGAAAGCGCGGTCTCCTTCAAGTGGGTCATCGGAGCTGTAGAAGGGCATTTCAACATTTCTAACCTTGAAATACTTTTCTTTTACCCGGGTTGCTTCTTTCAGTTTCCCTTCTACACGGAGATATTTTTCAACCTGCTGGTCAATTGCCGTATTGAAAAACATGGCCAGAAGCATGGGTGCCGGCCCATTGATAGTCATGGATACTGAGGTTTTGGGATCGCAGAGATCAAATCCGCAGTATAACTTTTTCATATCATCCACAGTTGCGATGGAAACGCCGGCATTACCAATTTTCCCGTAGATATCCGGCCGCACTGCGGGATCATAGCCGTACAGCGTGACAGAATCAAAGGCAGTGGAAAGCCTTGCGGCGTTCTGGCCGGACGCTAAATAGTGGAAGCGTTTGTTGGTTCGTTCCGGGCAACCTTCACCGGCAAACATCCGGGTGGGATCTTCTCCCTTTCGCTTAAATGGGAAGACACCGGCTGTATACGGGAACATACCAGGGACATTTTCTTTTGCCTTCCATTTTAGAATGTCACCCCATCCGCGATATGCGGGAAGCGATATGCGGGGTATTCTAAGGCCGGAGAGGGAGGTGGTGGCCAGGTTGTTCTCAATCTCTTTGTCTCGTATCCGGGTGACAAGTTTTTCCTGTTGGTAGAGGGATTTAAAATGTCCCCACTCCCTCAGTTCTTTCAAATATACCGGGTCAATGTGAGTCTGAATCCGGGAAATGGCAGTTTCGATATCTTTCAAAGTATCTTTCTTCGGATGAAAATGAGCCAGTTTTACCATGGATTTTCCCTGGCTCACTTCACTGGCAGCAATACTACCGGGTGTTTCAAAGTTTTCAGGTTCCTTCAGTGCAGCCAATGTTGTTTCCAGCGCCTGAAGTCGAAACGCCAGCCCTGCCTGCTGTTCCACGTGGCGGTGATAGCGAAACTGATTGTCAGCAATTTCGCTGAGATATCGGACGCGGTCCGTTGGGATCAGGCTATGGGTTCGTGGATATTGGAATGGAATTTCGTCCGGTACTTTAAAAGAAGTCCCCATCCTGGTATTGACGATTGTCATGAGGTGGTTAAAAAAGGAATCTACTCCTTCGTCATGGAAGCGGCTTGCAATTGTTGGATAAACCGGGAGAGAAACGTCCGGCGCGTCCCACAGGAGATGGGCCCGGCGATACTGCTTGCGAATATCCCGCAGGGCGTCGCTGGATCCCTTTCTGTCAAATTTATTCAGCACAATAGCATCCGCATAGTCAATCATATCAATTTTCTCAAGCTGGGTCGCCGCACCGTAGTCGGAGGTCATTACATATACATGAACATCTGAGATGTCTACTACTTCAGTGTCACTCTGGCCAATTCCGGAAGTCTCCACAATAATCAAGTCGGTTCCAGCCAGTTTAAGCAGCGAGGATGTCTGCTGAACAGCTGTGGATGTGGATTTGTTGCTGCCCCTTGTGGCCATGGAACGCATGTAGATATTGGGGTGGGGAAGGGTGTTCATCCGGATCCGGTCACCGAGGAGGGCGCCTCCGCTTTTCCGTTTTGTCGGGTCAATGGAAATTACAGCAATTTTCAGTTCAGGATACTGTGTAACAATCCTTCTCAGAAGTTCATCAAGGAGTGAAGATTTCCCCGCGCCACCGGTACCGGTTAATCCCACAATTGGAATCGCCTTTTCACTGTTTTCCTGGTTTTCATGGCTTAGAATTCCCTGCAGCCGGTTGTTCCCGGACTTTTTCAGGCTTTCGGTCTCGATTATGGAAATTCCCCTTGAAATGGCACTTTTATCCCCTTTCCGAATCCTGGAGAAGAGTGATGAATTGAACGCTGAAAGAGGGTCCTTTTCGCTGAAGAGAGGGTAATTACATTGGTCTATCATGTAGCTGACCATTCCTTCAAGGCCCATTTTCTTCCCGTCTGACGGAGAAAATATTTTCGTAATGCCGGAAGCCTCCAGTTCGCTGATCTCATCCGGGACGATTACACCGCCGCCACCGCCGAAGATTTTCACATGCTGTAGCCCCGCGTCATCGAGACGCTGCCGGCAGTATTTGAAATACTCCATGTGCCCGCCCTGATAAGAAGAGATGGAAACACCGTGAACATCTTCTTCAAGGGCAGTCTGCACTACCTCGTCAACACCACGGTTATGGCCGAGATGAACCACCTCTGCGCCTTGTGCCTGAAGAATTCGTCGTATGATATTAATGGACACATCGTGCCCGTCGTACAAGCTGGCAGCTGTAACGAATCGTATCTTTCTGTTCACAATTTCCTCCAGTGGTCGGACTTTTTCACATAAACCCATTATAGCGAAATTTTAATCCTATCCCACAGGGAAATTAACACCACGTTCAAGAAGTGGTGAGTGAAAGTGTCCTTTTCGGACGCGTGGACGGTGAATAGTGGGTGATTGAGAAAGGGAGAAAGGAATGGACCAGATTCTCTGGTCTTTCTGCCAGGTAGCAGCACCTGCACGGAAGTGTTCCGCGGAGTGATGAGTGAAAAAAAGGCAGGAAACAAGCCGATTCTCTGATTTTTCTCTTATCTCCATCATCCTCCCTCCACTATTCCTCTATCCACTGATTCACATTATCCAATGTCCCCTCGCCGGTTGACAGGAATGGACAATTCTGTAACAATTTACTGTATTGAGTAAGACGAGAGGTATTGAGTATTTACTTTCTTCCCTTTGAAAAAGAACTGGCTGGACATTACAACAAACTGGAAACTGCACTGGCCTTTGATAAGATAGAGGAAGCCAATCTCCTCGAAGAAAAAATCAACCAATTGAGAAAAAACATATACAAAAATCTTGATGAATGGCAGATAACACAGGTTGCGCGTCATCCAAATCGGCCCTACACGATGGACTACATAGAGGGCTTGATAGAAGATTTTACTGAATTACACGGAGATCGCAGTTTTGCGGATGACCCGGCAATTATTGGCGGTTTTGGCCGCTTTCAGGGAAGTTCTGTTTGTGTCATCGGCCATCAGAAGGGCAGGGATACTAAAGAAAAAATTGCTCGAAATTTTGGAATGTCCCGCCCGGAAGGATATCGCAAGGCACTTCGTCTGATGAAGCTGGCTGAAAAATTTCGAATCCCGATTATTACCTTGGTGGATACGCCCGGAGCTTATCCCGGTATTGACGCAGAGGAAAGGGGACAGGCGGAAGCGATTGCCCGGAATCTGAGAGAGATGGCTTCATTGGAAGTCCCAATCGTAACAGTAGTTATTGGGGAAGGCGGAAGTGGAGGAGCACTGGGTATTGCGGTTTCAAACAAAGTGCTGATGCTGCAGTATTCCATCTATTCTGTTATCTCACCGGAAGGATGCGCTTCTATCCTGTGGAAGGATGCTTCCAAGGCACAAGAAGCCGCTCGCGCTTTGAAGTTTACGGGTCCGGCTTTGAAAGAATTCGGCATCATTGATGGGATCATTCCTGAACCGATAGGTGGGGCCCATGCCAATCCTGAAGCTGCAATTGAAACAACAGGGGAGTACGTCAGCATTCAGCTCGAAATTTTGAGTAAATTGAAACCACAGGAATTGCAGGAGCAAAGGTATCTAAAATTCAGACAGATCGGAAGCATACTTAAAGTAGAGCAGAATGTATAAGTGGTCTCTTAAGCAATTTGATGCCAAATCCGTTTCCAAGCTTTCTTCAGAGCATCATATTCCGGAATTTCTTGCCAAGTTGCTGGTTATACGAGGAATTGATACACCTGATAAGGTTGAACAATTTTTCAACGGCACAATGAAGGACCTTCGGGACCCATTTCTGATGAAAGGAATGGAGGCCGCTGTAACAAGGATTATGGAAGCACTGGAAAGAAATGAAAAAATTATTATATACGGCGACTATGACGTAGACGGTATTTCGGCCATCGTCATTTTAAAGCAATTTCTCACGGAAGCGGGAGGGGACGTAAGCTACACGCTTCCCAACCGATTCAAAGATGGATACGGGGTTAAGGTAGACAAACTTGTCGAGGAAAGAAAGCAGTTTCCGTTTCGCCTGTTGATAACTGTAGACTGCGGAATCAAAGCTGTTAACGAGATTAATGCCCTTACGGACATGGGGATAGACGTGATTATCACGGACCACCATGAACCGGACAGGGAGCTGCCGGATAGAGCTGTTGCGATTTTGAACCCCAAGGTAGCGGGCAGTGGATTTGAGGATGAACCCCTTGCAGGAGTTGGAGTGGTGTTCAAACTTGTGCAGGCCTTGTCTCAACGTACGAATCTCAAAGAAACCCTTGATTTTGCGTTGAAAATTGTTTCCATCGGAACGGTAGCTGATCTTGTTCCGCTTTTAAGCGAAAATCGGATCCTTGTAAAAGAAGGTCTTAGAGCAATTCAAAAAACCACAACCCGTGGGCTTGAGGCCATGCTGGAGAGTTGCAATATTGAAAGAGAAAGTATGGCTTCCGTTGATATCAGCTACAAAATTGCTCCGCGAATTAATGCGTTAGGCCGTCTGGGAGATGCAACAAACGCAATTGAGATGTTTACGACCAATACAGAAACAGACGCCCGTGAATATGCCAAGTATATGAATCGAAAAAATGCGGAGCGTCAGCGTCTGGAAAAGACACTTGAAACCATGGTGATGAATCAAATTGAACGGGAAGACATGGAGAAAACCCGTTTCCTTCTTTTGTCCGGGACCGATTGGCATAAGGGCGTAATTGGTATTGTCGCTTCCAAGGTCCAGAAAAAACATTATCGCCCGGTGGGCATTGTGAGCATTGAAGATGATATGGCTTTTGGCTCAATACGAAGCATTGAGGGCATCAACATAATTGATGTACTGGAGAACTTCGAGGCGCTACTCACCAGCTACGGTGGCCACCAGCAGGCTGCCGGCATCACCCTGAAGCGTGACAATTTGCAGGCACTGAAGGATGGCGTTAATGAGTATTTGTTTCAACATTACCCCGATGAGTTATTTACTCCAAAGATTGAAATAGACTGTGAAGTAAAATTCAGTCTCATCGGAGATGATTTTTACAGAGAATTAAAAAAAGTTGAGCCGTTTGGAATTGGGAACCCGCAACCGGTTTTCATGGTGAAAGATGCGATCATCGAAACAGAACCCGAACTGATAAACAATCGTCATATCAAGTTTGAAGCCAGCGACGGCCTTCATCGCTTCGAGGTCATCGGGTACAACAAGGCTCACCTTGACCGGCGGATTCAGAAATTTGACTCGGCTGACCTTGTTTTCAGTGTCGAGAAGGTTAAATGGAATCGGAAAATGTACTTCCAATTGAATCTTGTTGATTTGAGACGGAGATGAATAGAATAAGAAAAATCCAACTATCCTTATTCGTTGCAATGTTGATTCTGATTGCTATCGTGGTCGGAAATTTCAATCATGGCCACAGACAGGAAACCATGAAGGCGTCGGAAACGGATGCGGCACCTCTGCCGTCCGAATCCGGCGAAACACGGATGGAGAGCGGTGTCCATGTCCTGTACCGCAATGGAAAACCTTATGCAACATTACATTTCAAAGAGGCTGTTAAAACCGGCGATGTTGTCCGTTTGGCCAATCCCGTATTGGAGTTGACTGGAGTTGCTGGAAAGTTAACGGCAGAATTTGCTGATTTGCAAGGGGAGACTGTTCTACTTAAGGGCGATATTACCTTTTATTCTCCACAGGATAAACTTTCAGTGTCATTGGCACCTCCGGCCACATTCAAGGATGGAATTATTTCAGGAGCAGGTGTGATCCAGGCAACTCTGAACACTGGTGTCTTTGAGGGGAATGGCTATGTTGTGAAAATTTCCGACGGTGAATTATTAGCAAAAAAACGCGCACAATTTTCCAATACCGGAGATGGGATTCTCCTGCAAGGTGAAATCGGTGTAATGAACCTGAAGAGAAAGAGCTTCACTTTTGTAAAGACAGTTCGAGTTAGATCACTTGGAAATACGGAATTTGAGTCCACAACAGATGCCGCGATTCTGGATACCGCCACTGGCCGCCTCTTGATGGCAGGTGGCGGTGAAATCAAGATATCTCCACTTACTGTGGTGAGATTCACGGAAGCAACACTGTGGAGAAAATCCGGCATGTGGAACGGAAGGTTCCCGGCCCCTGTTTATCTCAGGGGGAAAGGACGCACAGCGTATCTACCCGGTGGAAGCATTAAAGACAGCAAATTGATTTTTCCCTGGTCCATTGTCCAAACCAATGATGTTTTCGTCAGCACGGGTGAGGGTTCCTATTCTTTACAGAACTCCAGACTGCACGCAATCGCTCCCTATGGCCGTGGCTTGAACACAAACTTCACCGGCACGGATATTTTTTCTACCGGACTATCATCGGACCAGGGTGCGACCATCACTTTTCCTGAGATTAAGAGAGCAGGGCTTGGATGGGCAACTGGTAACAGGGGAAAACTGAAAGCAAACGGGAATTTTGTAATGGAAGGGAACGTATCCGGAGAAGTACAGAATCGGCAGTTTCTGACAGACTCTGCATATATTGCAGGGGATTTCATTCGCTTGAGAAACGCAATTAGCTGGGACGAAAACACGCAATCCTTCTCAAGCGGAGGCGTGGTCAAAATTGAGAACAACCAGTACAGCGCGAGTAATCAGTATCAGATGACTCGGTACCGGGGAAAGGGGAAGGCGCCTCTGACGATTTCCTCTGAAAACGCCAGGGGAATTGAAGGGGGCCCTGTGCATCTTTCCGGTGATGTGCGGACGACCATGGAAAAAATCGTAGTGAACGCTCCACAATCATATGTCTATGAATGGGGATCTGTGTTCTTTGATGCGGATTTCTCCGGCTTGCAGGTTCAAAAGGGCCATGCGGATCTTTTGATTGTAGTAAGTGAACAACATGTAGTTATAATGCTTGGAAACGCTGATGTAACGGATAAAGATGGGAATCATATCACTGGACACAAATTGACTTTATCTACTATTACCGGTAGAATTTCCGTGTATAGCGGTAAGAAAAAAGTAAGGATGCGACTGGCATTATGAAGCATGTTTTAAAAACGGAGAATCTGACAAAGAAATACAGTGGGAAAGCCGTTGTCCAGAATGTGTCTATTGAAATTGAATCTGGCAATGTTGTTGGTTTATTGGGTCCCAACGGGGCCGGGAAAAGCACGACTTTCTATATGATTGCCGGTATTATTGCCCCTGACGAAGGTTCTGTGACTCTGGATGAGAAAGAACTGACACAAGAACCGATGTACATGCGTGCGCGCAACGGGATTGGCTATCTGCCCCAGGAACCTTCTATTTTCAGGGGCCTTACTGCGAGACAGAATATTCAGGCAGTACTGGAATTACTGAATCTCAAAAAAGATGAAATCGAAGCAACCCTGCAAACTCTATTGGAGGAATTTGGTTTGAAGGGAGTGGAGAATACCAGGGGTTCCCTGCTTTCCGGAGGAGAGAGACGCAGGGTCGAAATTGCCCGGGCACTTGCTGCCAGGCCGCTGTTTATATTGCTGGATGAACCCTTTGCAGGAATTGACCCGATCACAATCAATGAACTTCAGGAAAATATACTGAAGCTGAAAGAAAAGGGAATTGGAATTGTAATTACTGATCATAATATCCAGGAAACCTTGCGAATTACGGATAACGCCTATATATTATCAAGGGGTGAGGTTCTGAAGAAAGGAAGTCCGGCTGAAATTGCAGATGACCCTTTAATTCGGGAGGTTTATCTCGGAAAGGAGTTTACACTGAACTGATGGCTTTTTTTGAACAGAAACTCAATCTGAAACTCACTCAAAAGCTCACACTGACACCGGCATTGCAGCAGGCGATAAAACTCTTACAAATGACAGTTCCAGAGCTCCAGGATGAGATCCGAGAGGAGCTTACGTCGAATCCCCTGCTGGAAGACGTCTCTGTTTCTGACAGTGTCGCAGAACAAAATCCCCGGGAACAAAATGAGGAAGTGAAGGATGACTTTCACTCGGATGAATTGAACCTTGAAGATTACTTCAAAAATGCCGTGGATGATGAATATATCCCATCATCCAGATCCTCAGGAAATTCATCAGAAGTGAATGATTTTTCTTATGAGAACTTTGTATCCAAACCGGTTTCTCTTTATGAACATCTTGAGTGGCAATTACAGATGAATCTCATGGCTGACAAGACACTGGAAACGGCCAAGGGCTTGCTTCGCTACCTGGATGAGGACGGCTATTTGAAGCCACCTCCGGAAACAAAAGAGCTTCTTTTATGGTTTGCTGAAGAGTTGGGGACGAAACCGAAAACCGTTCAGACTGCCATAGAGGCAATTCAGGATTTGGATCCAACGGGGGTAGGGGCCCGATCACTTGAAGAATGCCTCTGGTTGCAGGTGAAACAACTGGGATTCGAAAATGACGAGATTCTTAACAAATTAGTTAATCATTATCTTAAAGATATCGGAGAACAGAGGCATTCAAAAATTTGTACGGAACTGGGATTGAGTTCCGATGAATTATCTGTTTATATCGCGTTTATTCGAAAACTGGAACCGAAACCAGGGAGAAAATACAGTACATCTCAGCCGCACTATATCGTACCGGATGTTTTTGTTTATAAAGTAGGAGATGAATATCAAATTCAGCTCAATGATGACGGACTGCCACATTTGCGTATAAATCGAGGATATTCTACTATCGCCACCACAAAAGGTGAACTTAACCCGGAACAACAGAAAACAAGACGATATGTGAAGGAGAAGCTGAAATCCGCCATTTGGATCATTCGGAGCATCCAGAACCGTCAGCACACAATTTTGAAAGTTGCGCGAAGTATCGTTGCCCGTCAGCGGGGATTTCTGGACTACGGGATAGAAAAGATGAGGCCGTTGACCTTGCGGGAAGTTGCTGAGGATATCGGGATGCATGAATCCACGGTGGCAAGAGTGGTTAAAAATAAATACATGCACACTCCACGGGGATTATGTGAGTTCCGCTTTTTTTTCAGTGCGAGAATCACGTCAACAAATGGAGAGGATGTCTCATCCCTTGCTGTCAAGGAAAAGATAAAAAAAATTGTGGAGACAGAAAGCCAGCAGAAGCCATACAGTGATACCGGTATCACAAACATTTTGAAGGCGCATGGAATTGATATTGCCAGAAGAACAATCGCTAAATACAGGGAAGAACTGGGAATCGTATCATCTTCGGAAAGAAAAAAGATATATAGGAGGAATAATGAACATTGAATTTACTGGTAGAGGTACTGAAGTCACCGACGCCCTGAAACAATTTACGACTGACAAGATGAAGAAAATCTCCCGTTTTTTGGATAATATCCTGGATGTGTCCGTTACATTTTCTGTTGAAAAGCATCGACACACCGTTGAGGTTATTGTAAAAGCGGGCACTGACAAAATTGTGGCAAAAGAAACAACCAATGACATGTACGCGTCCATAGGCAGTGCACTGGATAAGGTTGAACGACAGGCCAAAAAATTGAAAACGAGAGTTTCCAGAAAACGAAAAGACGGAGTTTCCATTGATAACCCGATGGATATGAGCAATGAATCCTTCGAAGACGGAAATACAAGAATTGTTTCTCTCTCTCTTACCCGGTTCAAACCAATGACGGTTCAGGAAGCTGCTCTCGAGATTGAAAATGGACCTAATCCGTTTATCATTTTTCGCAACCATGAGGCTGGCGAGGCATTGACGGTACTCTTTCGCCAGGATGATAATACGATGGGTATTGTGTCCCTCCAGTAAATGAGCATGGTGCAAGCATGACACACACTCTTCTATGCCTTCGGGATTACGTTCCTGAAAACAATATTTTTGAATTTATAAAGGCTGGGAAAACCGAAGTACTCCGCGAGATAACAGACCGGGCTAAGGCACTTTCCATTTTACCGGATGATACTGCCGCGGCTGCTGTATTTCATCAACTGTTAAAAAGGGAACAGCTGGGAAGTACTGGCATTGTCAAGGGCATTGCAATTCCCCATTGCAAGACAGATATGATTGAGCCGGATATGTCAATATTGATTGGATATTCTTCCCGGGGCATAGAGTTTGACGCTCATGATGGGAATCCGGTATTCCTTGTTTTCACGGTTCTTACAAGGAAAAAATCCGGTACCCTTCATCTTGCCGCTCTAGCGGCAATTTCAAGAATGATCAGTAAATATGGGCTGTCCACTAATATTTCAGACTATCTGAACCCGGAATCTCTCCGCCGGATCATTGATGAATGCGAGTATGAAATCTAAACTTTCGTTACAGGACCTTCTGGAGCCGAATCTTACTTTTTCAGTTGAAGAGATTCGCTACACGCATTTGAATGAAATAGAAGCTCTGGAAGAGATTTCACTGGCTTCCCCCATTGAAATTCACCGATTCGGACACCTTGTTGAAAGAGGATTGGATAAGGCATTGCCAGGGGCAATCATTATTATGGTTCCTGAAGATTTCAATGAATCAGATTCAGCATTGACCCCACCTTCGAGTTCCAGTTTTGACCCAGTTTTTATTGCAGAAAATTTGAAAAGTGCTGAAGTGGCATGTGTCTTTGTCACTGAAAACAAAAAGGTAGAAAATGAGTGGTCTTCAGCATGCCAAAGTGTTGGATTGCCATTGATTGGCGTTGACATGAGTGATAAAATACTCACAGACAAGTTGCTGGAGTTATTTCACCTGTTGACCGCTCCTACTCAGACAGTCCATGGGAATATGATGGACTTGTTCGGGGTGGGTATTTTAATCCTTGGTCGGAGCGGTATCGGAAAGAGTGAGTGTTGCCTTGACCTGATTATGAAGGGACACCGTCTTGTAGCGGATGACAGTACGTTGCTGTACAAAAACCGCCAGGGTGGCGTCACAGCTACTGTGTCGCGCAAGTTTGCAGGCGGCTGGATGGAAATCAGAGGCGTTGGCATTATTGATGTGGATCTCTTGTATGGAATTGCGGCGCTCAGAAAGAAAAAGGACCTGCACGCAGTCGTAGAGCTTATGGACTGGCCGGAATGGAAGGCCGAAATGAAGAAACAAGGGAACGGCCGATTATCGAGCCAGGATCTTGGAAGGTTTCTGGCCAGAGATCCTGGCGATTCCGGTGATATAGAGGAGAGGAATCTGATAAGATCATATCTGGGAATCGAGATCCCTTTGATTCGGATTCCCGTTGGACCTGGCAGGAGTATTGCCAACCTGATTGAGGTCGCGGCAAGAAAACAGATGCTGAAGTTTTCTGCATCCCGGGTTAGGAGAAACCTTTCTTCCGGGAATTGAGAGGAAATAATGATTGGAATACTGATTGTGACCCATGGTAGCCTTGCTGATGAAATAATGAAAACCTGTTTCAGGATTATAGGTGAGCGCGAGGAGGTCAGAGCATACTCGATCCAATGGGATGATGACCCCACAGTTGCCACCCGACGGATTGAGAAGCTTTTGAAGAAACTGGATCAGGGTGACGGTGTTTTGGTGTTGACAGACATGTTTGGGGGAACTCCCACTAACATCATGATTTCTCTATCCAAGAACTTCCATGTAGAAATTGTAACCGGCGTGAATCTACCAATGCTGATCAAGGCGGTAACAACAATGAATACATTCAACGACTTGTCAGAGTTCGCAGAAAAGGTAAAACAACAGGGGCAAAAGAACATATACAAAGTCAGCGATATTCTCTCAATGAAAAGGGTATGAGAATGGTTGAAAAGAAACTCAAATTAGTTAACAAATTAGGGCTTCACGCACGTGCTGCAGCAAAACTGGTTCAACTTGGAGAAACTTTCAAGTCTGAGATCAAGATTACAAAAGACAATGTGGAAGCGAATGGGAAAAGCATTCTGAGTGTTTTGCTGCTGGCTGCTCCCGTCGGCACGGAACTGTCTTTTACGGTCCAAGGTACAGATGAAGAAGAAGCCATGACTGCTATCGCCTCTTTGATTGCCAGAAAATTTGATGAAGGGGAATGACCCATGAGTCCGGAGACTCTCCTGCGCGGTACTGGTGTTCACCCCGACGTGGGACTGGGCAGGGTCGTGTTGCTGAACAACAGTCATCTAATTCGCGAGCAGATACCTTTCTACTGTGTTCTTGAAGAAAATATTCAGGGAGAACTGGATCGTTTCCAGGAAGCTGTTGAAACAACAAAACAGGAAATTGATGAGCTGAAGAAATCCATGTCAGCAAAATTGTCCGCCAGTAATCTGGCAATATTTGATGCACACCTGATGGTACTGGATGACAGCCTCCTCATGAACAAAACAATAGACCATATCAAAAAACACAAGTACAATGCAGAACATGCATTTAACACAACCATGAACGAACTTCTTCAACAGTTTTCAGGCATTGATGATGCGTATCTTAAGGAAAAAACAGAAGACCTTCACGATATCTCCAGCAGAGTTGTTCACAACCTGATGCATAAAGACAAATTGAAAGAAATTGATTCCATCGTCATTACTGAACCAACCGTCCTGGTCGCCCAGATTATTCATCCATCTGATTTAAAACTTCTTTCCAATCCGAACATAGTAGGAATTGCCACGGATCTCGGGGGAAAGACTACTCATACTGCAATTATTGCCAAAGCACTGGGCCTGCCCGCTGTAATTGGACTTCATGATGTGACAAAACAAACCAGTGGCGGGGAAATGATGATTGTAGATGGAGTGGAAGGTCAGGTTCTTATTCGGCCTTCAGAAGGGGAAATCCAGAAGTACAGGCAGAAGCACGAAATGCGCATCCGACTGATGAGTGAATTGAAACTCCTGTCGGACCTGAAATCTGTAACACTGGATGGAGTTCCTGTCTCACTTTTGGCAAACATTGAGCTTGAAGAAGAAGTAGAGAAGGTAAGAGTTTTCAATGCTGAAGGTATCGGACTCTATCGCTCTGAATTCATTTTTCTCACTGTTGCACCTGCATTGCCAACCGAGGAACAGCATTTAGCTGTATACAAACACCTCGTTGAGAATGTCAGGGGTGAAATTGTAATTCGGACACTTGATCTGGGAGGAGAGAAATTTTTTCATGAGATCCTCGAGACTTTTTCACAACAAAATCCTGTGCTCGGATTAAGAGCCGTTCGTTTTTGCATGAAGAGAAAAGATATTTTTCGCACGCAGCTGCGCGCCATTCTTCGAGCTTCTGCACTCTCGGACGAGGTCAGTCTCATGTTTCCGCTGATAAGTGGCGTTGATGAGCTGAACTCCGTATTGGAGTACCTTGAAGTGGTCAAGGCTGAATTGCATGAGGAGGGAATACCATTCAACCCCGGGCTTAGAACCGGGATTATGATAGAGGTGCCTTCTGCCGCTGCGATTCCAGATCTTCTTGCGCGGCGTGTAGATTTTTTCAGTGTAGGCACAAATGATTTAATCCAGTATTTTCTTGCCATTGACCGTACAAATGATGAAGTTAATTATCTGTATCAACCGCTTCACCCGGGATTGATTCGTTTGCTTCAGGAAATTTTCAGGGCCGGTGCAAAAAATGGAACCAGAGTATCTGTGTGTGGAGAAATGGCGGGAAATCCAAATTTTACGCTTTTACTGCTTGGCCTTGGACTTCGGGAGCTCAGTATGACACCGTCCTCAATTCCTGTTATAAAAAAAATCGTGACTTCGGTCAGTATGGATACCTGTGAAAAGATTGCCCGCGAGGCACTGCAAATGGATGCATCAACCACAATTGAGGACTACATTACCAGCATGAACAGAAAACTTATCCCGGGATTTGATCGCATTCTGAAGAGTCTGCTTTAGAATGGAGTTGAATTTTAACTGTTAGAAACCCATGAAGATATTTACCCCCGATAGTTCTTCGGGTTGCTTTTAATTGATCAGGAGACAAATTCGCATGCCAAAATTTAAAATAGAAACCTGGGGCTGCCAGATGAACGAATATGACAGCCAGAAAATGGTCGGATTGCTGAAAAAAAACGGATTTATTCAAACTGAATCTGAAGAAGATGCTGAGATATTTATTCTGAATACATGCAGTGTCAGGGAAAAGGCGGTTCACAAAATTTATTCCCGTGTTGGTGTGTTGAAAAAAAGATATGGTGATCGAAAAATTATTGGAGTGTGCGGATGCGTAGCCTCCTACGAGGGTAGGGGTTTAATGGAGAAAATACCTTCCCTTAAGTTTGTGCTGGGCACCAGAAGTCCCCACCTTATCACAAAAGCGGTAAATCACGCACTGAACGGGGCCAAGTTTATAGACACCAATGACCATGTAAATGAAATGGACGCACCCATTACCTTCGCGGAGCAGACCGGCCAGACGAAAGCCTATGTCTCAATCATAGAAGGTTGTGACAATTATTGTACATATTGTGTTGTTCCGTTTACACGCGGGCATGAGCATTCCCGTCCATTCTCGTCCATCCTTGAGGAAGTACGGAATGCCGTGGAAATAAAAGGCCTTCACGAAATTGAGTTGTTGGGCCAGAATGTAAACTCCTACAACTATGAAGGAAAGAATTTTGCTGATGTTCTGGAAGCTGTCGGTAATCAGCCGGGAGTAAGACGTATTCGTTTCCTCACGTCACATCCCAAAGATTTTGATGAGCCACTTGTTCGGGTGATTGCAGCACATGACAACATTTGTCCTGCCATTCACCTGCCGATGCAATCCGGTTCTGACCGCATCTTGAAAAAAATGGGCCGGAAATATTCACGGATCGACTACTTGAGAAAAATTGAAATGGTTCGGGAGATTCTTCCCCAGTGCTGGCTTTCCTCGGATTTTATCGTTGGGTTTCCAGGAGAAGAGGAGGAGGATTTCATGGAAACGATGAAAGTCATTCAGTCCGTGAAGTACGACAACTTGTTTTCATTCAAATATTCTCCCAGGCCGGGTACTGCCGCTCTCAAGTTGAAAGACGATCCGGTTCCGGATTCCATAGCATCAAGCCGTCTTTCCATTCTGCAACACGCCCAGGAACAAATTCAACTGAACAAGCATCTTCAAATGATAAATCATGTGTATCCGGTTCTGGTCGAGAGTTTCAGTAAGAAAAATCCGAAGCGCCTCACAGGCAGAACTGAGGGCAATCATGTGGTTCATTTTGAAGCGGGTAGGGGGGAGCAACTTATAGGTTCAATTGTAGATGTGAGGATTGAATCTGCCACGATGGCGAGTTTGAAAGCTCATCTGGTGTGAGCCAAAAAACCAATAATTAGACACCGGTTGCGAAAGTTTTTTGACATTTGTGAAAGAGGGCTTATATTGTTAAATGAGCACTGTTCATGGAGGGCTTGAGTGTTTGTAGAAGTAGAATTGAAAGATGTAATTGATACACCACTTTCAGAGGCACCTTTTCTGGTACTGAAGGAGAGAAATGGCAAACGTTGCTGCACGATTCATGTGGGATTCATGGAGGCTCACAACATTGTTAATCAATGCGAAGGGGTTCAACCACCTCGTCCCATGACTCATGATTTGATCCTGGACATGCTGGAAAAGGCCGGTGCTACCATGAAAGCGGTTCACATTGTCAGAGAAATGGAGCATACCTACTTTGCTACTGTTCAAATTGAAAGCAATGGTGGAAAAATTGAAAGAGTGGATGCCCGTCCCTCTGATGCCATCACTCTGGCATTGAAGAAAAATTGCCCCATCTATCTGAAGGAAGATTTATTTTCTCACCATCCGAGCCGATCAAATGACTCTAAGTTTGAGCAAATCCTGAGCCCTCTCCTGATGAAAGCACAGATGCGAGCCGGAAGAAACCATCGCTGATTCTTTTGAATAAACGAAAACAGGGGGCTTATGCCCCCCGTTTTTTTTACTGTCAGAATTAGGCTTTACGCTTTGGCTTTGAATGCCTTCATAAAATCCACGAGCTTTTCTACACCCTCAAGAGGGAAGGCATTGTAAATAGATGCGCGGATCCCGCCAACGCTTCTGTGGCCCTTTAAACCAAGCATATCGTTTTCCTCTGCTTCCTTCACAAATCGACTTTCAAGTTCTTCATTGGGAAGACGAAAAGTGACATTCATCAGGGATCGGGAATCCTCCTGGACCGTCCCCATGTAAAAGTCATTCATTTCATCAATAGCCCCATACAAAATGCTTGCCTTTTTCCTGTTCACGGCTTCAATCTCATCCACGCCCCCGGACTCAATTATCCATTTAAGCACCAGGTGGACCACATAAACAGAAAATACAGACGGGGTATTGAAAAGGGAATCCTTGTCTGCATGCGTTTTGTAGCGAAGAAGGGTGGGGGTAGTATCACTGGCGCGCTTAATAAGATCATCTTTTAGAATAACAATTGTTGTACCGGCTGGCCCCATGTTTTTTTGTGCCCCGGCATATATCAAATCGAAATCGGTGAAGTTTAATCGTCTGCACAGCATATCTGACGACATGTCAGCAATCAAGGGAACATTTTTCGGGTTTTCCGGAATATGATTGAATTGAGTGCCAAATATTGTGTTGTTTGTTGTGATATGAAGATAACTCGCATCCTCATTTAGGGGTATATTGTCAGGAATAAAGGAAAAATTGCTGTCTTCTGAAGATGCGACAACCCTGGTGGCTCCAACAAGTTTGGCTTCTTTTATTGCTTTCTTTGACCATGCACCTGTATTCACATAGTCAGCGGCTTTGTTCTTTACCATCAAATTCAAAGGAATCATATGGAATTGAAGACTGGCGCCTCCCTGTAAAAAAAGAACATGGTAATCATCTGTCAATCCCATTATTTCTTTCAGATCCTTTTGCGCTTCCTTAATAACATGGTCAAAATCTTTCGCGCGATGGCTGATCTCAAGAATGGACAGCCCTAATCCGTTAAAGTCCAGTGCCGCCTGTGAGGCTTTTTGAACCACACTGAATGGAAGAGTGGCCGGCCCGGCGTAAAAATTGTAAGCTCGGTGTGTCATAGAGACCTCCTGACTTTTATAGTCAACAAAATAGCTTCTGCGATTTTGATTGTAACGCAAAATGCTATCGAATCGTATAAGATTTTTTTGAAAGAAGAAATTGAAACGATTGAATGAGAAACACGGATTAGGCAAATAGTCTTTGTTGGATGTACGCATTTTTTACGTCATGTGTATAAGTTTACATAATGTATATTATCGGAAGGTTAAATAACGCCAATTCTGCATAGTTTTCTCAATCCCTTCTGTTAAAATGGTATTTGTATGAAAAGATATGATATCTATTTGATGAAAAAACTATTTCAAGCGTTTATTGGAGGTCTTGCGATATACTCCATCCTTTTCCTTATTCAGAATCTTTTTGTTTTGTCTGAGGTAATTGTTGAAAAGCACGCGCCCGCCAGTCTTTCCCTTCTTTTTGTTTCCTTGTTCTTCCCTAAGATTCTATCCATGACGTTCCCGTTTGCCATATTGTTTGCCGCGCTTTTTGTCGGTGCGCAAGCTTCCGCAAACAGCGAGCTGGTTGCATTTACCGCCACTGGAATCAGCCCCGCGCGCCAGCTTCGCCCCTATTGGTACTTTACGGGGATAACAGCAATTCTCTATGTCTTGCTTCAGTTTCAATTTGTACCGATCTCAAAGACAGCGAGAGATAATGTTTTTAATGACATAACTCGGAATTCACTCACCAATGCTTTCAGTCCCGGAGAATTTTCCCAGGTAGGTGAAAATGCTTACCTCATGGTAAGAAAAAATTCCAGCAATGGTTCACTTCAAGACGTTATTCTCTTTACCAAATTAAATGACAAGGATACCCTGTATTCCATTGAGATTGCCAGGAGCGCCTCATTCCCGACACAGGTTAACCATAGCAATACTAATATAATTTCGCTTCTTTTGCGTGATGGAAATGCATACGTGTTTGGCCGTAATGATAAGCAGATGTCAAGACTCAGTTATAAAACAAAGCTCATTTCTCTAAATGTGGAGGGTTTTGTTTCAGCACCAGACGTAAGTTCTGTGAGATATATAAATAGATTACCATGGGTTGATTTCCTCAAAAGATTAAGTGCCGGATCTACCAAGGCCTGGATTGTACTTGTTAAAAGACTGTTGCTTTTGCTCTTTGTCCTGCTTGCCCCCACCCTCGCCTTTGCCATGTCATTTAATCTTGCCAGAGATGAAGGAAGCTCGGGAGCTTTTGTGGCGAGTTTCGGCATAGCCTTTGCTTTTTTTATAGTCGTGAAACTCTTTGAGGGCTATTCCTTAAAGAACCCGGCCTTTGTACCGGGCTTGTTATTAGTTATATCCTTTATATTCTTGTTTATAGTATATAAACATTATGTAACACTTACACAACTTGCAAAAGCACCGGAAAAGGCTACACGATACTCAACAGTAAGATTAAATACATTTTATAAACGTATGCAAGTGCATATAAAAAGAACAATAAATACATTGGACCATTTCCAGCACGGCACCTTGAGCGGGTATATACGGTTAGAATTTTTAAGAATATTTGTATCTGTACTGATAGCATTGGAAGGGATATATCTCTTAAGTATAGCATTAGTAAATTTACCCAAATATATGGAAATAAATGCTCCAATGCATATCATTGTGGATTATTTGCTAACTTCACTTCCCCCCACCCTTCCCTACGTTTTACCTTTTTCATTTGCCATTGCGGCAATGTTTCATTTTTCATGGATGGACTCGAGAAGTGAACTGGTTGCAATAAAATCGCTCGGAGTAAGCGTGTACAGGGCTGCTGCTCCGCTTCTACAATTGGCCCTGTTTCTGTCTGTTTTCATGATATTTGTGAATACCTACGTCTCACCGGTATTTCTGGGAAAAGCCCGAGCAAAGCGTCCACAGGCCATAGCCAGTCAAAAATCATACGTGAATTCTCCCGGAGAAGATGTGAATCATTTGATCAGAAGTTACACTGATCCGAATATCAGTTATTACTATGAAGACTACCAGGGGAACTCCACATCAGCGCTTACTCTTGAAAAGCTGGTTTCATTCAAATTTGATCCGCATTTCAATGGCTTGCAATGGGCATACATTGCGGACAAATATGGATTTGGGAAAGATGGTGAACGAATCCCTGAAAAGGAGATGTCATTTAAATTTTCCAGTTCAGGCCATTCAAGTACGGATTTTATTGAGACCTTTGTTCCGGATAATTCGTCTTTCTTTTCGCTTCATAGACCTGAAGTTGATGAGATGACTTCCTATCAGTTGAGAAAGTACATTAGTGAGCAGAAAAGAATTGGGATTCAACCCTATCGATATATCACAAGTTACTATGACCGTTTTGCCTCAGCATTTTCTCCTTTGATTTTGCTCCTGGTTGGATTGCCTTTCATCTTCATGGGTAAGGGTGGGAGAAAAAAGAGCCCGGCCAGGGGTATAGCGGCAGGAATTGTGCTGGTTGTTGTGTATTATGCCTTTGCTTCACTGTTTCACAGCTTTGGGGCAGCCCATTATCTTCCGCCATTTCTTGCTGCGTGGATGATCAATATTCTCTTCATTCTCAGTGGTATTTTTCTATTTACCGAAGTTCGAACCTGAAATAATAAAGGGACTCACCGCAGAGGCGCAGAGGACAATGAGGGGGAGGAGCAGAAAGGAGACTCAACACAAAAATACGGAGGTACAAAGGTCAGAGGGAAAAAGATGAGAAGTGATTGGTGATGGGTGATGAGTGATGCGTGACAAGAGTCAGGGAGCAAGCCAACTCCCTTCTGCCTCGCACTCGCACTCTCTGCTCCCTTGCTCCTACCCTACTCCAGGGCCCCGGGGTGTTACATAAAACTTTGGATTCAGATCAAGCCTGCTATTATTGAAAACGACGCTTCAGTCCGGTGACCGAAGCAACAAAAGGTTCGTTGTTATCCTCGAAGAAAACCTGAGGTAGAGATCCCAGTGCTTTCATTGCATCCAGATTAGACTCAAACAGTCCAAAACAGACAATAACACAGTCAGAACCTCCATACTTAAAAGGGACAAGGTACATTTGTTCAGGAGACTTCAATAGACGAAGGGCCTGCTGAATGGTGTCAGCTTTACACGCTACTTCCAGTTGCAAAGTCACGGCCTTGGCATCTGCGTTGTTGAAAGTGCTTTCAGCCTGATCCAGATACGAAGCATATTTACTGAAAATTGGCTCTTCCTTATCCGTTGAAGTTTGCTTCTCCATCATTTGAGATGGTACCTGTTTTGGTTTTGAGACACTGGCTTGAGCCTTATCCGGTGCGGTTGAGATGACTGGTGTCTTTGTCGAAATTGATGACTCCTGCTTTTTTGATGTGTTTATGATCTCATCCTGTTGCTTTATTACAGGTGATTGGGGTTCTTTGGATTCGACTTTACTTTCTGGTTCCTTCATTTTTTCGGAAGCAACCTCACCTGGGGGCGTTTCCTCAGAAATCTGTTTCTTGGCAGCATCTTCCATTGTCTTCGCTTCATTTGAGATAGTGTTTTCAGGTACCGGGCCAGTTTGCTTTGCCGGCGTTTCAGATTTGGTGGACGGATTTGTCACATCGCTATTTTCCAGAGAAGTAATGGGAGTGGCGGTTACATCCTCTTTTGGAGCGGCCTCTTCAACTTGAGCTTCTTCCGAAGGTAACGTGGGCGTCTGATTCTGTTGGGGAAGCCAGAATTGGTAGTAATACATGGTCCCTGCGAATAGAATGATTGAAATTACTATCAGAGAAATGAGCAGCCATTTTCCACTGCCCTCCTTGCTGGCATCAATAATTTCTTCATCAAAAGACTCACTGTCCTGCAATTCGGTCTCAACAAGCGTGGCATCGTCGTTAGCAATAGCTTCTTCAATTCCCTGCCTTTCCAGTCTGTGGGTTTCATCTTCCATGTTCGGGATTTGTGCATTATCGTCCATGATGACGGAGTCTATATCCTTTTCCGTAAGGGCAAACCCCCTTTCATCGTTTTCAAGCGAAACTCCATCTGTGCGCTCTTCCGGTTCTAAACTATCCGACTCAAAATCCACATGATTGCCAGATTGCAACTCTTCTTCAACTGATTCTTCTTCATAGGACAATTCATCCTCTTTCAATTTGAACTCAACAAATACATCTTTGCCGTTTTCGGAAGAATCCGGCAATTCATCAGGTTCCGAAAATTCAACTTCCGGAGCGAAATCATCGGAAATTGAAATGTCAAGTTTTTCTGTGGGTTCTTCCCTGTCAAATTCTGCAGCGGCGGCAAAAGGTAACTGATCTGTCTCAAGTCTTTCTGTCGGTTCTTCTTTATTTTCTGGAGGCTCATTGGATTCGCCAAGCTGAACAAAAGCTTCTTCTGCCAACTCAAGATCTTCTTCGGGTTCATCCTGTATTTCAAAAATATCTCCGCTCGCAGGTAGAGCTGCTTCAGGCATTTTTTCTTCAATCAAAGAAAGAAACTTCAAAGAATATAAGAGCTTAAAGACCTTAAAGTCTTCAAGTGTTGTCATACCTGTCAAATCAGCAAGCGTTCGTTTTCCATCAATTGCCTCTGCAACCTCCAGAAGATCCGGGTTTGTAATCAATCGATTTTTCCCTTCCTCATATAGCAGTGTCTTTTTGTAAATTGTTTCCGGTTGCCGGATTTTTTCTGCAATCCACTCTCTATCCTGAAACATGATTATGGAGTCAAAGATCACTTTCATGGTGTTCAAGGGGAGGTTTATCACGCCATCTGGCAGAGGCCCCTCGCTGAAAAAGTAATCTCCCTGTTTCAGAACTACAATCGAGTGAATGATGCTGATTACCTGGACTTTTACAGCCCATATCAACTCTTTGTGTGTGATAAAACCCATATTCACAAGATTACGACCCAGGGAAATATTCTTATCCATCTGGCGAAGTGCTGCATCCAACTGCTCTTGGGTTAACTTTTTATACTTGATTAGAATTGTGATGAGTTTATCTTTTTCACCATTGGAGGAAGCATACACAATATTGCCTTCTGAAAAATAGACGGTCTTGACTACAGAATCGGGAAAATAAACTTTCAACACGCCTGTTCTGGCATTGGAATAAACATCATAAAAAAAGCGATGCATTTCGTAATTTTCAAAATAATCGCGATTGGTTTGGTCCATCACCATACTCCTTGCATATATCTTTTACACCAATATACACCAATGTTCTGAAAAAGGGTAAGAAAAAGCGGGACCACCTGCCCTTTCTGATTGGGTTTACAGTAAAGTTTAAATGCCCCGCAGGCCAGGATAAAAGACATCAATCAGCAGGAGCTGTGGTTTTTTTTCTCTTGACACCGACAGTGAGTTTATCGAGTAACTGGATAACCAATTCAATGTCATCCTTTTCCGCGAGGTCAAGCTGAGCCACCACCTGTTTAATTTTCATCTTTTTCGGGGTATCAATCCGATCCAGGATCTTGTAAATTCCGGTGTCATCGAGGTCACCCGGCTCATCAAAAAACCAGCGCATGGGAATCTGGAAAGTTTCACTTAGTCTCCTTAATAGACGAAGCGTGTAGTTTTGACGGTAGCTTTCCGCCTGCGCTATTGTGTTGATGTTGATACCCAGGATGTCCGCGAATTCCCTTTGAGTCAATCCCTTGGACTTCCTTAATTCCTTAATTTTGTCTGTCAGTGCGGTGTCGCAATATCCTTTTCTCATGACCTGAGTATTGCAGATGTTTTCGTATAATGCAAGGGGAAAAATGTTTTTTCTAATATGCTCTTACCTATGTTAAGAAGAGTGTTAAATTTTAATCCTGAAATTGAAATTCACGAACCAGAAAATGGACAATATCCTCTATGGAACCACCTGAAGATTCAACAATAAGGTCAGATGCTCGAAGATAGGATGGATTTCTATCAACCATCAGATTCTTGAAAGATGTCGGATCGAACAGAGGCCTTTGATTTGATACTGAACATCTTTCTGCAATGATTTCCGGCGGCTGATATAGCCAGATAGTGAACGCGTTTTTATTTATCATACACTGTGTTCCGGGAGTCATCAGCGCTCCTCCACCGATGGAAATGATTGTATTCTCATTTTGAAGCGCCTGCGTAACCATATTTTTTTCAAGACGTCGGAAGGATTCTTCTCCGTCTTCTCTGAAAATGGTCTGGACACTTTTCCCCGCGACTCTTTCACAAATTTCATCGGTATCCAAGAAGTCCCATCCCATCCGGCGGCTTAATTTTCTTCCAATTACGGTTTTCCCGGCTCCCATAAAACCCACCAGTACAATTCGCCGGGGAATCGAATCTTCACGGTAGGGGCGAAGGAAGGAACGTGCTCTTTTTAAAGAAAAACCATCCACTCCCGCATTCCGACCCAGAAAGGTACAAAAAGAATGCCAACCTTGATAAATCAACCAGTTCAGTCCATCCAATCGTTCCCCATTGCCGAAGTAGTCTTCGGGGGGTTCGGCTTTATAGTTTGCGTCAAGCACCACTTGATGGGGTTCGAGCTGAAAGTGAATGCTTGAGGGATAGCCAGGAATTGTCCATATGAAAATACGAAATGAAGGTAGGAGTGATGAAACCTCATTCAGAGGATGAAAGTTGCAGGAAAAATCACTTGCCATCTGTTTTCCCTTGTCCTGACTCCTGTTTGTAATTGTGATGTCCGCACCTGCCTGACAAAGTGAAAAAGCGGCAGCTCTTGCGGCACCACCTGCACCCGCAATAAGGACACGTGTGCCGTTGAGAGCCGGGAATCGGGCTTGAAGTGAATGAATGACCCCCAAATAGTCTGTGTTATGTCCGGACAAGCCTCTCCCCGGATTTTCCATTACTGTGTTTACAGCACCGATTTGCCGAGCTTCAGGCGACAGGGCAAGCAAATGGTCCTGAATAACTCTCTTGTACGGATGTGTGACATTATAGTGCCGAATGTTCAGTTCATGGAGCATCTTGAAGATCTTTTCAAGCTGTAAGCCAGTCGCACGGAAACATTGGCCATCAACATCTGATTCATTCATAAAATATTGATATAAGCGGGGAGTCAGAGAATGGGACACAGGGTGCCCAATGACCGCGAACTTGTCAGGCATTAACACGAATCAATTCCTCAATCTCTTCTTGCAAATTCTTCAATCGACTGTATGGGATTTGCCCCGGGGCAGTGGCGGGTTGATCATCAGGGTGCGCAAAAGTAAATGGGGTACCGAAAAATGGGCCCACCAGACGGGTAAGCCGCCCCATGGGGCCCATACCGATGGGGAGAATGGATGGATATACTGCGCAAAGCGAGAGCAATCGGATGTTGTCTTCAGGCCGATGAACTGCACAGGCAATTTTCACTATATCGGCCCCGTGTTGAAATGCCTTTTCGCATATGTTTTTCAAGTCTGCGTTTATCGGTGTTTCTTTGAAATTATGGTAGGAGATAATAAGTTTTGCCCCTGCGCTTCGTGCCGTTTCACCTATTTCTGCAAATAGATGTGCGTCTGTTTCTATATCGAGATCGACAAAATCAGCTCCATATTCCAATCCACGTCTCAGCAACATTTTTCTGTGTCCTTCCTGTCTGGGGGTTATTCGGCAGGTAGCGATACTTCTTTCAGCAATTGAAAACAGGTTTCCGGCTTCTTTCACAGAAACAGGCAATGTTTCCATGCGAAATTCCACAAAGGGATATTTCCCGGCATACTCAAGCGCCTGCTCATATGATACCTTACTGATACTTACGCAGATCATGAAGAAACTCCTTAAGTTGCCGGATCGAAAGAGGAAGTAATTTTGATTTTCCGATCTCAGTCAATACAACCATATCAATTTCATTGGCGTTTTTCTTTTTGTCATGCCAGAGCATTTCCGATATTTCATCAATGGGAATCGACAGCGAAACAGGCAGGCCGAAATTTGAGAGTAAACGCAGAAGGCGATTGACCTCAGTTTGTCTCAGCAAACCGAGATATTCAGACAATCTGGCTGACATCACCATGCCGATGGCTACTGCTTGACCATGAGGCATTTTTGTTAACGCCTCCACTCCATGACCGAAGGTATGGCCAAAGTTCAATAACTTACGTGTGCCCTCTTCCCTTTCATCCTGAAGCACGATCTCTGTCTTAATTGAAATTGACTTCTCAATCAGGGAAAGTGCCGCTCTTTGCCCTGACTTTAATTGCTGCGGAAGTTCATCAAATGTTTCGAACTTCTCAAAGTAGTCAATATCTGAGATGCAGGCGTGCTTAATCATTTCGGCAATGCCGTTTCTCACTTCTTCATCCGGTAGTGTCTGAAGGAAATCAAAGTCCAGCACAACATCTGTTGGATGGGCAAAGTTACCGACAAGGTTCTTGAATCCCATGAAATTGACGCCGGACTTGCCACCGATTGCCGCGTCCACCTGGCAAAGGAGGGTTGTGGGAACCAGAATGAAAGGAAGCCCTCTCATGTAGGTAGATGCCGAAAAGGCTCCGATGTCTGTTGTCACTCCTCCACCAACACACCATATCAAGGTGTTTCGGTCCGCCTTCATGTCTGTTAATTGCCTGTAAATGTTCTGAACTGTCTCCAGTGATTTACCTACCTCACTGCTGACAATAGGAATGGCCTGAATAGGGGGTAGACGGTGGCCATGCAGCTTAAGAACGGTTTCATCCACAATCATTACATGATGTTGTCTCTTTAAAGCCTCGTTCAGTGCCTTCATTCCCACACCAGAATGGAAAACAGTGCTGCCTGAATGCCACGTAACTGTTTTTTTTATCAAGACATGCCCCCTTTTGTTGATATAGTTGGGAGTAGGCGTAGGAGAAGGGACAATCAGGGGGAGTAGCCGCTCCCTGCCTTTTTGCTACCCATTACTTTATCCTCAGTATCCTCGTCCCCCTCTGCGCTAAACTCCTTTTTCACTGTTTCTCAGCTCAGGGAGAATTGTACCATTATTGATAAACAGCCACTTCTGTGAAATTACGGGATTTTAGTACAATAACCGTTTGACAAAGCAATTTCTGTGACATATATTAGTTGGGATATTGAATTAGGAGGGTAACTATGGCTCATTTCATTGATGATGAATGCATCTCTTGCGGCGCATGTGCAGCAGAATGTCCGGTGGAAGCAATCAGCGAAGGTGATGACAAGTATGTAATTGATCCGGATGTGTGTACAGATTGTGGTTCCTGCGTAGAAGTATGCCCAACAGGCGCTATTCACGCTCCGGAATAATAGGCAGAACCCCTTAATGAAATAAAAAAAGGAGGCGTAACTGCCTCCTTTTTTTATTGATCTTTTTTATCGCTCAGACTCAGCCAAGCATTCCAGCAGGGATTCCACTTTAAGGCGAATGGTCTTTTCAGGAAACACCCCAATAATCTCCGCAACGGGATTCTGGTGATGCATAAAAAGCACCGTCGGCACAGAAAACAGGCTGAATCGCCCCATCAAATCCGGGTTGTCGACAACATTCAATTTGAAAAATCTAAGTCTCCCTGAAAACTCTGCCTCCAAGCTATCCAATACAGGCTCCAGTGTCTGGCAAGGAGTACAGTTTTCTGAATAACAACTAATCAATGCCAGACCGGGTACCTTTGAAATTGCCTCATCAAATGTTTTATCAGTTAATTCCAGCATTTTTTTTCGCCTCGTTGAACAGAGTCAGAAAGGCCGCCGGCTTCAGGAAACCTGAGAATCTTTTCAGCTCTTTCCCATTCTTATCTGTGATGATAACGGTGGGGAGGCCCTTCACTCCATATTTCTGCTGCATTTCAGTTCCTGCTTTTGATGTCACAGTGAAATCAAGCTTCACCATTATGGCAGTACCTTTCAGAGCTTTTATCACTTCCGGGTTGGACCAGGTGTTTTCGTCCAGTTCTTTGCAGGCCGCGCACCAGTCCGCGTAAAAGTCCAATATTACGAGCTGGTTACTTTCACCTGCCGTGGAGAGGTTCTGTGAAATCTGATTTTTGTAATGGGGAATTATCACTTTCTGGTACTTTGACCCTGTAATGAACGCCACAAGAAAAATAAGGAGAAAAGCGAGGCCTGTTTTCCCGTTTGCCCACTGCTTTTTGAATATCATCAAAAGGATAGGCAAAAGAGCAAGGATGGCAATGTAGAAGATTATCCTTCCATGAAGAAGCGGCCTCAGAAACCACAGGGCAACAGCAATGAAGGTAATTCCAAATACTCCCTTAACCCATAACATCCAGCTCCCCGATTTTGGTAAGGCACTCATAATTCCTGTAAATGTCCCGATGAGGACAAAAAGTACACCCATTCCCAATGCGAATACAAACATGTAGAGAAAACCGAGAAAGGGAGAGCCGGTTTTTGCAATCCACGTAAGGAGCACAACAACAATGGGGCCTACGCAGGGAGCCGCCAGCACGCCCGTTGCCATTCCGACAAGAAAAGCCCCAAGCAGGCCCTTTTTCTTCACCTGCAATTTTGTGTTGAGTTTTGATGAAAGCTGTATTTCATAGTAGCCGAACATGGACAATCCCATGGCAATGAAGACCAGTGAAATGGGTATGATGAATGCTGCCTTTTGAACAATGGACCCGAATGCTACATGGCTTTCAGCAGACAAAACTCCAAGAATCGAGTACGTTGTTGCGATACCCAGGACCAGAAATATAGACAGAACAAAGCCCTTCATTTTCTTGTCATTGGATCTTGCACCGATAAATGCAACTGTTAGTGGAATTACTGGATACACACAAGGTGTAAGACTTGCTCCGATACCTCCGATAAAAATAATGAGAAGTGCCAGTAAGATACTGGAATTCAAGGCATCACCGAGACGCTGCTCCAGCGTCTTCTTCCCGGTACTTACGGCGATATCCAGTGTTTTTTTAACTGTAACAGGGGGAAAGCACATCGCATTTTCCCCGTCAGAACATGCCTGGTAAGTCACAGAAAAAGGAATTGTCTCCATGTTTCGCTTAGCTGTAATTGTAACATCAACAGGAATGTCTCCGCCAAGAACCTCGCCTAAGATGTTCTTCTTTCCTTTTGGAAGCACGACTTTCTGTACAGTGAAATCCCCTTTAACCGGTTCAAATGCAAAAAAGTCTTTGGTTATGTGATAGTGGTCCGGGACGGAGATTAACAGTTTCAATTCAATGTCTTCTCCCGCCTTGGCACTTTTGGGAGCAGAAACAACTTTTACGGTTATGTCAGTTTTCGGGTTGAAATCGGAAGTACCAAAAGGCAAAGCACCTGGAAGCCCCTGGCTGAATAGCATGGTCCCGATTGGTAAAAGGAGCAGTAGCAAAAACCGTCTAATCATGAGTTTCCTCCATTTGTTCAAAAATAATATCAATTATATGTTTCACCGGAACATGAATTCCGTTACGTACCAAACTGTCTGTCAGTTGAAGCATACAGCCGGGACACGAGGTCACCAGGACTTCTTCCCTTATACCGTCATTCCTTAATGATTGTTTAAGGAATTCGGCTTTCTTATCACCGATCTGACGAGACAGTTCCCTCTCAAACACGGAAAAGCTCCCTCCGAAACCGCAGCAGAAGTCAGCCCCTTCCATTTCCCCAAAGTCTGATATCTCAGAGAGAATCTGTTCCGGCTGGCTTTTGACATGTTGGTGTTTCATCAAATGACAGGGGTGGTGAAACCGTGTTGAAATCGGTTCTCCAGTGCCTTTGGGGCTGAAGTGTATATCCAGAACATCCACCAGGAGTTCATTGATATCCTACGCAGTAATCGGAAGATGGTAGTTATTTTTCAGAGCTGAAC
>CBEUWV010000002.1:0-30658 GCA_965546895.1 uncultured bacterium | reverse complement strand
ACGCCAAGATAGAAGAGAAAATCCTTACTCAGACTCAGATGGTGGCGTTTCCTTTTTTTCTTTTTTCTGCCAAACGCCGCAATCCCGGTTTATTTCAAAATTGATGCAACACATGAGGCGACCGCAGATTCCAGAAATCTTACTTGGGTTCAAAATTAGATTCTGTGCTTTGGCCATTTTTATGGAAACCGGTTCAAATCGATTCAAAAACTGTGCACAACAGAGGGGTTGGCCACACACACCGATTCCTCCCAGCATCTTTGCTTCATCACGAACACCAATCTGGCGCATTTCAATACGAAGATGAAATTCATGTGCCAGATCTTTTACCAGATCCCTGAAATCGATGCGCCCATCTGCTGTAAAGTAAAAAATGGCTTTCGATCGATCCAGTGTAAAATCCACCGCTACGAGCTTCATCTCCAGATTGCGCTCTTCGATTTTTGACCGGCAGTAGGACAGAGCTTCTCTTTCCCTGGTGGAAAGTTCTTCGGAAACCCGGATATCTTCTTCCGTTGCAATTCTCAGTACTCTTCGGGAATGACCATTGAACGCTTTCTCACTCACTGTGTGTGCCGGAATGATTACAGTTCCCAACTCAGTGCCATGGTCTGTTTCCACAACACAGGTATCCCCGCATTTTACTGTTACTCCGTTTTCTTTAAAAAAGAGGAATTTCCCTGTCTTTTTAAACTTAACGCCGATCAAATCCGGCATGCTGTCTCCATATAGATGCTAAAAATGGTGCTCAAGGGGGGACTCGAACCCCCATGGGATTAACTCCCACACGGACCTGAACCGTGCGTGTCTGCCAATTCCACCACTTGAGCAACTTCAAGAACAGTGTAATAATAAGGAGGATGCACCGGGATGTCAAGGAAGAATCTCAGCAGACGGTATTCCGGGAATTTTCGCGGAAGAACACAAAGGACAAAGGGGAAGGTAACTGTATATAATGGAGAAAGGAAAAAGAAATACCACACTCTTTTTACTACTGCTTCCGCAGGCCCTGCTGTCCTCTTTTTTCCCACTGGAATCGCAATATGAATTTGATTAAAGAAGAAATTTTCACATACCTTTCAAAGCAACAGTCACCCATCGGCCTTAAACGACTGGAACAGCGGCTGAGACTGAAACGCCAGGAAAGAAACTATCTCCGCTTGGTTCTAAAGGAAATGATTCGGGAAGGGCGCATTCAGAAAATGGAAAATCAGTGCTATCGGGTGGCTCCAAAAGCAATCTCAAGGGGATCAGCCCCATCTGTTCGCTCATTGCTTTCCGGCGTGCTGGTGAATGGAAAGGGCGGGTTCCACGTGGAAACAAGAAGCCGTCGACGAGCTGTCCTGGCACGCTGGCCCTTTGATATGCAGGGCCGTCCCGTAGCAGGTGACCGGGTTCTCGTACTTGAAACAGGAAGAAATACCGGTATTGTAGCTGGTATTGAGTATCCGGAGCGGGGAAGAGTGTGGGGACGCCTCAATGGACACAGGTTCCTTCCTCCCTTTGGACGAAATCGTCCTGTTTTCTTCCCCCACGAAACCGGATCAGGTGAGGTTGTGGAAGCCCTTGTAAGTACAAGGCCCCGCGTTCTGGCCCGATTTCGGGATGTCCCGGGTTCAGCCGCAGTTATCGCTTCATATCGGCATAACCTGTATCAACCATGGCCAAAGCTTGCAGAGGTTCCAGAGGCAACGGAAAACACCCCGAGCCGCCGGATTGACATGACAGATCTAACTACCTTTACGATTGATGGACCGGATGCAAAGGACTTTGACGACGCCCTGAGCCTGGAGTCTGTTGAGGGGGGGTATACATTTGGGATCCACATTGCGGACGTGTCCGCTTATCTGGAACAGGACAGTCCCCTGGATCAAGGTGCCATGTTGCGGGGTGTTTCCGTATACCTTCCAAATAAGACCATTCCGATGCTGCCCGAGGAACTCTCAAATAAGCTGTGTAGTTTGATACCCGGTGAACCCCGTCTCTGCATGTCCCTGTTGTTTCGTCTGAACCGGCATTTTGAAGTAGAAGATTTCACAGTTACACCTTCCCGAATCCAGAGTCGGTTTCGTTTGCGTTATGACCATGTAAACCAGTGGATGGAAACAGGGAAGCATTCCGCAGAAGCCTGGACTTCAAAACTTGCCGAGCCCCTGAAAATACTGCAAAAGTTCGCTCAGTATCGCAGAAAACAGAGGAAGGACAGGGGCGCCATCTTCTTAAACATCCCCAGAGGGAAACTCACGTTCAACGAATCCAACCAGCTCACAGAAGTTCAGGGAGAAACAGGGGGTATTTCCCAGCACATCGTCGAAGAATGCATGCTTTTAGCCAATGAGACTGTTGGAAAACTGTTTGTGGAGAAAAGGATACCCGGCATTTTTCGCATTCATCCACAGCCATCATCAGACACTCTTCAGATTTTACAAGAACTAAAGAAAGAGTTGCACCTGGATATCAAGTTTTCCTCTATATCTTCTTTTATCAGTCAGTTAAATAATCCCCGCTTCCACTACATTGCCCTTCGCTTGATGGGCCGAGCGCACTACGAAGGGGAATCCGGATATCATTTTGGTCTTGCCACAGACAATTATCTCCATTTTACTTCCCCCATTCGCAGGTATGCCGATCTGGTGGTGCACAGGATGTTGAAGGCATGGCTCGCCCGCATACCAGCCCCTTACAGCAAACCTCAATTAAGTGCAATTGCTTCACTGGTCAGTTTCCGGGAAACCCGTGCCTTCTACGGAGAACTGGATACTGCGGAAAGCCTTATTCTGGATCGAATCCAGAGAGAAAAGAAACGGGAATTTGACGGTATTGTTTCTTCAGTCAGTGAAAAAGGTTTATTTGTGGAACTTACAGATTGGTTTGTGGACGGATTTATCCCTTTGTCTAAATTGTCGGGCCGTTATCGCCTGTCTCTGTCAGGTTTTTCCCTGCAGGATAATCAGGGCCGATCCATTTCTGTCGGCTCTCCCATTCGGGTTGCCATTAGTAAAATTGACCCCCTGCTTAAATCACTCAAACTTCAACCAGTGGACAATCGTCTGTAGCTATGGTAGAAAGTAATTCGGAATTATTTGCTTCAGGAGGACACATGCACAAGAAACTGCTGGTTCTGCTAATCGCCATGACCCAGGTGATGGTAATGGCCAAGGGTCCAATTATGAAGTTTGCAACCAAAGAAGTTGACCTTGGGAAGGTGGACCCCGGAAAGAAGGTTCAGGCTGTCTTTAAGTTTACCAATGCAGGGGACGAGAAACTCATTATCAAATCTGTCAAACCCGGGTGAGGCTGCACCACGGCCGCTTTGGAAAAGACGGCATTTCTTCCCGGTGAATCGGGAACTATTAAGGCATATTTCAACACCTCCCATTACAACGGAACTGTCACAAAAACAATACAGGTATATTCGAACACCGATGGCGGCGGAAATATCATCCGACTGCGGTTGAAAGCAACCATTGTTACGGATCTGAAACCCGCGCGAACATCAATATATTTTCGTAACGTTGTTCCGGGTAAAAGTTATACCGAAAGGGTTTTCATAGAAAACAACATGCACAAACCACTTGAAATCAAGGGGCATCACATCGTGGGAAACGTCAACGCTTCCCGCAATTTTCCACTCAAGGTGGAACTTCTACGAAAGAAGGACGGAAAGGAATATATATCCGTCACCTTGAAGACAAAGAAGGATGTGTCGGTTATGGAAAGAACCAATTTCACCCTTTCCCTTGACACAAATTCGGAAAAAATGCCCAAAATGAACTTGTTCATCATTATTCGGATGCAGAAACCTGTTCTGGTTAAACCCATTTCCCTGTTTATGTTCGGCACACACCTGAACACGAAGCGGGCAAGACGAATTCAGCTGACATCTAACACCGGGAAACCACTGAAGATCGTATCCGTTACGGACAATGGAAAAAACCTGAGCTTTGAGACTATCCGTGAAAACGAGAAAACCATTGATATCTGGGTTGGCATCAGAAAAGACGCATCCGTTGGAGTTTTCAATGATATTATTCGGATTGTGGCAAAAGAAGGGGACGTGGAACATAAGTTCTCCATTCCCGCACGGGGAAGTATTATTCAGTGAAGTCTTCTGGTTCGATAAGGTATAAAAAAAGAGGGGATAAATCCCCTCTTTTTTTATCGTTACAGCAAAAACTTCAGATAAACAATTTGGACAGGTCCGTTTCTTCCCAGGAAAATCCTGGTTCATTGCGGCCAAAATGGCCATATGCCGCCGTTTGAAGATAAATCGGTCTGTTCAATTTCAATTTCTCAATAATTCCCGCAGGTGTCAGATCCACATTCTTTTGAATCAGATCTGCCAGTTCCCCGTCCGGACGCTTCCCGGTGCCATAGGTGTTCACCATCAGGGAAACAGGATCTGCGACTCCAATAGCGTAAGCAATCTGGATTTCAGCTCGATCCGCAACTCCGGATGCCACAATATTTTTTGCCAGATAACGCGCCATATAGGAACCGGAACGGTCTACCTTGGACGGGTCTTTCCCTGAAAAAGCTCCGCCACCGTGGGCACCAAATCCGCCATAGGTGTCAACGATGATTTTTCGACCGGTCAGTCCACAGTCTCCCTGTGGACCGCCGACAACGAAGCGGCCAGTGGGATTCACATGGTAGGTTGTGTCTGAATCCAGTAAATGTTCCGGAATGACCGGGAAAATCACATTGTCCAGTATTTCCTGTCGAATGGTTGCCTGATCCACTGATTCCGCATGCTGGGTAGAGACAACTACTGTATCCACCCGGATGGGTACTCCGTTTTCATATTCAACAGTCACCTGGGATTTTCCGTCGGGGCGCAGGAATTTCAGGATCTTTTTCTTTCTTGCCTCGGCCAGCCTGCGAGTCAAGCGATGCGCCAGCATGATGGGCATGGGCATCAACTCTTCTGTTTCATTAACAGCAAATCCGAACATCATCCCCTGGTCGCCAGCCCCACCGGGATTCACTCCCATGGCAATATCCGGTGATTGTTCATCAATGGTTGACATTACACCGCAGGTATCACTGTCAAATCCATATTTTGCACGGGTATATCCAATATCCCGGACCGTTTTTCTGGCAACACTTGGAAAATCCACATAGGTTCTGGTTGAGATTTCACCGGCAATCAGAATCAGTCCGGTGGTCACCAGTGTCTCGCATGCAACCCTGCCATCCGGATCATCTTTCAAAACAGAATCAAGGATCGCATCCGAAATCTGGTCAGCAATTTTATCGGGATGGCCTTCTGTAACAGATTCTGATGTAAAGAGATACCTTGTCATTTAATCCTCCAGTTGCAGCTATCACAAGCCAAAATTTCCCGCCGGCTCATGATGCGCAGGAATCGTTTTTGCCTCAGCATTATACCTGTGGATGGGTATGAACACAAGCGTTTGTGTTGGGAAGCGCTCAATCACACGAAACAACAAAAAAATCAAGATCCAGATTGAGTCCAAATCTACGGGCTGAGTCTTCGTCCGGGAATTGTCCGAGAAGTACCTTATACAACCCTCCCCGCTTCACAATCCTCGCCGTGTGGCGAGTACTGCTCCCCATTTTCTTTGCGTACGCTTTCGCATTGCTCTTGACGGAAAATGCGCCTACCTGAACCGCAAAACAGTTCTCTGTCACTTTGTTAAACAGGTAAATGGTCACCGGTACAACACCCTCATCCACAGAGCCCAGCTTCTGAGCTGCCCTGTAGGAAAGATCAATAATCCTGCCATGAACAAAGGGACCCCGGTCGTTAATTATCACTTTCAGGGTCCGACTGTTTTCTTCGTTCTTTACCAGAACATAGGTACCCAGTGGCAGTGTTTTGTGAGCTGCTGATACCTTATACATATCATATATCTCTCCTGATGCTGTGGGTTTTCCATCAAAATCCTTCCCATACCACGAAGCCAGTCCCCTTTCATACTCCACCAGCTTCCCCGATGTTCGATTACCGGAGACATCTCTTCCCGGTTCAGGAATCCGTGGCGGTGCGTAACACGCCTCAAGCAGGATCAGAATCAAAAATATCGCAGTATGGTTCCATTTCAAGGAGCACCTCCCGATAAATATGGTTTGTAGCCAAAAACTTCAAGAAATCACCGACAAGGTGGAGAGATCCCGTTACCAAAACCGACGAATAATTATCTATTTTATCTATAATTTCTGCTATTTCCATGAAAGGTGAATCAAAAGCTGGATTCTTCTCAAAGCTGTTTCTATCCATGAACCGATGGTAGTCGCCCGAGGTCAGTACAAGATTCGAAAAGCGTTTTCTAAGCATCCGGTACATTTCTTCACTGCGCTTATCCCGCATACATCCGAATACCACCAGACCATTGTCAAATTCTGCACCGGCACTGTCCAGAAATTTTTCCATTGCTGAAGGGTTATGGGCACCGTCCAGAAGAATCGGAGGAGAGGTTGGCAATACTTCCATTCTACCGGGCCATTTAAGCCTTGAAAGCCGATTTGTCACATCTCCGGTTTCACCAGTCAGTACATGGAAAGCCGCCAGAGCAAGGGCCAAGTTTTCCCCTTGAAAAGACCCTTTCAAAGGTGAAGTGGCAGATATGCTCTTCTCTTTAATTTTCACTCTAACGGTGGGAAAATGCTCTTTTCCTCCTGGAAGAAATTCAGGTACTACAGGAATAACTGGAGCGCTCATTTTTTTTGCCATATTTACTATCCAGGGGAATGCTTCTGTGTTTTCCAGTGCCACCACTGGAACCCCCGGTTTTATAATTCCTGCTTTCTCCAGAGCAATCGCCGGAACTGATTCTCCCAGCATGCTGGTATGGTCCAGGGAAATTGAGGTAAGCACTGTCAATTCCGGAATCAGTGTATTGGTTGCATCCAGTCGCCCCCCCAAACCGGTTTCCACCACCGCTGTGTCTACCTGCATGAAACGAAAAACATAAAACGATAAAGCTGTAAGTAACTCAAAATACGAAGGTTGAATTTCACTACTATCCAGAATATCCCGGAAATAGGATAAGGACGCAGAAAACCACTGACGTGTAATGGGTCGGCCATCAATCAAGATTCTCTCCCTTGGCGTAACCAGGTGGGGTGAACAGAAACGACCGATCAACCGGTTATCAGAAGACAGAAGACTGTCCAGCATGGCCGCAACAGATCCTTTGCCGTTGGTTCCAGCTACATGAACTGAGTGAAACCCCTGCTGTGGCTGTCCCAGTTCCTCCAGGAGATGTTGAATTCTTTGTAAACCCAGTTTTATTGTAGATTGCTCAAATGAAGAGAGATAAGTCAGTGCTTCTGGATATAAAAAGGCGCTTCGTTCATGCATATAGCAGGTTTAGTATCGTGATAAGTTCATCTTTCATCCGGTTCCTGGGAACAACGCGGTCAACCATCCCATGGGCCAGAAGGAATTCTGATCGCTGAAATCCTTTTGGTAGATCAGCTTTAATGGTCTGTTGAATAACCCGTGGTCCGGCAAATCCGACCAGGGCCCCGGGTTCAGCAATATTAACATCTCCAAGCATGGCAAAGCTCGCTGTCACACCACCAGTGGTCGGGTGAGTCAGTACTGAGATATACGGAATACGTGCTTTGTCCAATCGCGCCAGAGCGGCACTTACCTTTGCCATCTGCATCAGAGAAAGCGCTCCCTCCATCATCCTTGCCCCTCCGGAACAGGAAAAAATAACCAGTGGCTTCTTTTTCTTCAATGCCAATTCCACAGAAAGGGTTAATTTTTCTCCCACCACAGACCCCATGCTGCCGCCAAGAAAGGAAAAATCCATAATCGCAACAATCACCTGCTGTTTGCCCAGCTTTCCCTCCACAACAACCGCGGCCTCATCTATCTTTTTCTTGTCTGCCTGTCGCTTCAACTGGTCACGATAAGATTTTGCGGCGGAAAACTCAAGGGGATCATCCGGTTGAATATCACGAAACAAAAATGTGTATATTGATTTATGAAAAAGCTGCTCGATTCTGTCTTTCGGCGGGATGGGAAAATGATAGGAGCATTTTGGACAGACCATACCGAAGGCCGCGACTTCTTTCTGGTAAATGATTTCCCCGCACTGGTCACACTTCACCCACAAACCGGCCGGGATTTTCCCTCTGTCCGAGAGTTCAGTTGTAATATTGTCGTCTTTTCGCTTGAACCAACTCATTTACCCTTGTCCCCGGCAGGAAGCTTTGCTTTTCTGTCCACCGGAGTGCTCCCCATGACTATGGTTCCATCAAATACCGCTCCATCCTGTATAGACAATATCGGTGATTTCAATTCACCTGTTACCCGGGCTTTATTGTTAATTTCAATTCTGCTCTTCGCGGTAATTTTCCCGTCTACGCGTCCATTTACAGTAACGGAGTCTACAACTACCTCGCCTTTTACCTGTGCGCTGTCACCAATAATCAGTTCACTTTCCGAACGAATGGTCCCTTCGAACTTACCGTCTATTCGCAATAAATCCTCAAAAACCAAATCCCCTTTGAATGTAGTACCCTGATCAAGAAATCCATTCATCTCTTTTTCCTTCATAATTCACCTCTTAATAAGAGAATCAAAGAGCGACATCAGTTGCTCTTTGGAATGATATCGAATCACGATGGAACCCCGCGCGGCGTCTCCCTTGATTTTCACACCGGTTCCCAGTTTCTTTGACAATCGCTCTTCCCCATCCTGGATAAATATATCCCTCTTTTTTGCTGAAGTTTTTGATTTTCCAATCTTATTAAGACGGGCTTCCAGTCCCCGGACCGTCAAACCTTTCTGCTGAATCTCATGGGCCATTCTTAACAGATTTTCATCATCAGATATGCCGGATAGAATTTTAGCATGGCCAAGTGATATTTTTCCATCTTCAACCGATGCCAGCACCTCCTCGGGCAACCTTAGAATTCTCAGCATATTGGTAATGCTGCTGCGTTTTTTCCCCAGTCGAACAGATAATTCTTCCTGAGTCAATTCATATCGTTCCAGCAAACTTCTATATGCAAGTGCCTCTTCCACAGGATTCAAATCCTGCCGTTGAATATTTTCAATCAAAGCGTATTCTGCTTTTTTTTCTTCAGGAAGTTCTCGAAAAACCGCAGGGATTCGTGTCATTTCAGCCAACTGGGCTGCGCGCCAACGTCGCTCCCCCGCAATCAAAGTATAATTCCCATCCGATTCCCTGGCCAGCACAACCGGTTGAATAATCCCGGAATTTCGTATAGATGTGGCCAATTCTTCCAGTTTTTCGGGATCGAAACGGCGCCTTGGCTGGTACGGTGAGGGTTTGATGCGGGAAATATCAACTTCAGCCAGGTTCTCAGATGGGGGAGCCTGGGGAATCAGTGACTGAATCCCTTTACCCAACGCTTTTCTTTTCATGGTCAATCAGCTCCTTTGCTAATTTCAGATAAGACTGGGCCCCCCGGGACTTAATTTCGTACATCAGAACAGGAAGTCCAAAACTGGGAGCCTCTCCAAGGCGGACATTTCTTGGTATAACTGTCTCAAACACCTGCTCTTTGAAATAATTTCGTATTTCCTGTGTGACCTGCTGTGACAAGTTGGTTCGGTCGTCATACATTGTCAGCACGACCCCTTCTAATTCCAGGGAAGGGTTTACGCTATCCCGAATCATAGAAATCGTTCGCATTAAATCCGTTACCCCCTCCAACGCAAAGTACTCGCATTGTATGGGAATGATGATGGACTCAGCTGCAACCAGCGCATTTACCGTCAACAAACCAAGAGATGGGGGACAGTCTATCAATATATATTCAAAATCATCTCTCAATGGAACCAGAAGATTCCGGAGGAAAAACTCCCTTCCAATCTGACTGACGAGCTCTATTTCCGCTCCGGCAAGATTTCTGTTCGCCGGAATCACCTTCAACCATTCCAGATCTGTGTCCCTTATGCAATCCTGTACCGGAACGTCACCGGAAAGACAGGCATAAATATTCCGCTCCTGATCTTCCTTGTCAATACCGATGCCGCTGGTGGTGTTGGACTGTGGGTCAAAATCTACCAATAATACCTTTTTTTCCGCCACAGCAAGGGAAGCCGCCAGGTTAATCGCTGTTGTTGTTTTCCCTACGCCGCCTTTTTGGTTTGCGATTGAAATAACTTTACTCATAGCGTTCAATTTACCACACCTCGCTTTGAAAGAGAAGGCAAAGTTGTCCACTGAAACACCCCTGCGCCCCCGATTGTTCCACGTGGAACAATGATCACTTTTTCTTTTTATTTGAAAGATTTAAATATAAAACTGTAATAGCCGCCGGGGTTACACCGGGAATTCGTGAAGCATGACCCAGTGTTTCCGGCTGTACCCTTTCAAGCTTCTCAATAATCTCACGGGATAAACCGGGTCTATTGAAGTTATATCCCTTTGGAATCTGTACCGCTCTCATCTTTTCTGTATTTCCAATCCTGGCATTCTCACGGTCTACATAGCCTCTATAACGGATTCTTGCGGAGACCTCCCTCGGCCATGCCGGAACCCAGTCTTTTTTCATGCATTTTTTCATTTCTGCCAGATTTATGTCCGATCTTCGTATCAACTTTTCCAGGGTTTTTACCTTCCTCCACTCAATGCCCTTTTCCTCAAGGCAAGTGGTAGTTTCAAAGCTCTCCCCGGGAGTAACCGCCGCCGCGTCCTCACAATACTGATCGATTTCCTTATATTTCTGCTCCATTTTTCTAAAGTCATCTTTTGATATTAATCCATACCTGTGGCCGTAGGGCATAAGTCTTCGGTCAGCCGAAAGATGATCTAAAAGCAGGCGATATTCAGCACGGGAAGAAAACATCCGGTATGGTTCATCCACTCCAATCGTGACCAAGTCGTCAACCATAACCCCTATATATGCTTCTTTTCGATCCAGAATCAGCGGATCCTTTCCCAGAATTAACCGGGCCGCGTTGATTCCAGCAAGCAAGCCCTGCCCTGCAGCCTCTTCATACCCTGAGGTCCCGTTAATCTGGCCTGCAAAAAACAAGCCCCCCACAGATTTTGATTCCAGTGTTGAACGCAACTCCAGAGGATTAATACTGTCATATTCAATCGCATATCCCGGCCTTGTAATCTCAGCCTTTTCCATCCCCTTAATTGTGTTCAAATATGCCTTTTGAATCTCCACAGGAAGAGAAGTTGAAACGCCATTAACATAATACTCAGCTGTGAATCGTGATTCCGGTTCCAGAAAAACCTGATGCCGTTCGCGGTCTGGAAACTTTCTCAGTTTGTCTTCAATTGAAGGACAATACCGGGGCCCTACCCCCTGTATAGCACCGGAGAATAGAGCGGATTTTTCCATATTATCTTCAATGACTTTATGCGTTTCGCTGTTTGTGTATGTTAAATAGCAGGGCACCTGATCAATTTTCAGTGAATCCGTCCGATATGAGAACGGAATTGGCGGCTCATCTCCCGGCTGGAATTCCATTTCATCAAAATTAACTGAATCACGATGAACCCTCGGCGGTGTCCCTGTCTTCATTCGAATCAACTGAAAACCAAGATCCCCTAAACTACTCCTCAAGCGAACCGAAGCAATCTCGTTGCTGCGACCGGCAGGGTATGTCTTATCCCCGATAAATATCTGTCCGCCAAGAAATGTGCCTGTGGCCAGAATCACGGCCCTGCATAACAGCTTTTCACCGGATATCAATTCCACCCCTGTCACGTGACCCTTTTTTGTAACAATTGCAGTGGCTACATCCTGAACCACACGAAGATTTTTTGTATTCTCCAGGCGTCTTCTCATAGCGAGCCTGTACACAACCTTATCTGCCTGGGCACGGGGAGCTTGAACGGCAGGACCCCGACTTTTGTTCAGCATGCGGAATTGAATTCCGGCTTCATCGATTACCTCGCCCATTAAGCCGCCCAACGCATCAATTTCCCGGACCATTTGCCCTTTACCCAACCCGCCAATCGCTGGATTACAGGACATCTGGCCTATCACGTCCAGGTTCACAGTCAAGAGACAGGTCTTCAGACCCATTCTCGAAGCAGCCGATCCGGCCTCACATCCCGCATGGCCTGCACCGATAATCACTACATCAAAGTTGTCCATAGTGTCACTTCCCAAGACAGAAGTTTGAAAAAATCCCATCTAGAATTTCATCTGTTGTAACAATACCAATAACCGTCTCAAGGTGCCAGCAGGCAATCCCAAGATGGGCTGCAGCTATTTCTATCGTTCCATCATCAAGGAGGAACGACCGTGCCAATTGCAGTTCCTTAATAGAAGATTCTACAGCCACCTTCTGCCTTTCAGTAAACAGAAAAGCGTGGTCCAAATCCACATCCTCAAACAGTGCCCGGATCTTTCGTAAGAGTTCCCCCAATCCGTATCCTGTTTTAGACGAAACAGCAGGTATCCCTTCTGGTATTTCCTCCAGCAAATCGGCTTTCCCGTGAATCTTAATCAGACGACTGTTGTCCGAAATCTGGCTTTCAATATTTCTGGATTCCGAAACATTTTCTGCGTCCCAAATCAGTATCACGACATCCGCAAGCTCAATCTGGCCCTTTGTACGGGATATTCCAGCAGCTTCAACTTCGTCCTCCGGTTCCCGGAATCCAGCCGTATCCACAAAAGTGCACCGCAAACCTTCAATATCCGTTCTGACTTCAACTGTATCACGGGTTGTGCCGGGTAAAGCGGTCACAATCGCACGCCTGAATCCCACAATTGCGTTCAAAAGAGAGGATTTTCCTGAGTTGGCAGCCCCAACGATCACAACCCGAACACCCTCTGTCCAATGGATGACACGGTCATATGTAACCGAAAGACTTTTTATTTCATTTATAGCTTCTAAAGCATCCTTTTGAACAGCATGCAGAGCATCTCCGGTTTCATCGTCCTCCGGGTACTCAATGGAAGCCTCCAACCTGCTCCGGAGGTCAAGCAGCCTCTCTCTGATTGTTCGAACCCTTCCGGCCAATCTTCCCTTCTCTACTTCCCCGGCCACCCGCAACTGTAATTCTGTTTCTGCCCGGAGCAACAAATTCAATCTCTCTGTTTCTGTCAAGCTTAATTTTCCGTTGAGAAAAGCTCTTCTGGTAAATTCACCAGGTTCAGCCAACCGTGCCAATCCACTGCTCAATATTTCCTGTAATAGTCGCTTCAGTATCGCAGGGGCACCGTGGACCTGGAATTCGGCAACATCTTCACCTGTATAGGATCCGGGGCTTTTAAAAAACAGACCGATTCCGCTGTCCAGAGTATTCCCCTCTTCATCCTTCACCTTGCCAAAATAGGCATACCTTTCCTTTATTTCAGAATCTCTGGTATCAAAAAATCTCTGGAAAATCTTCCGGGCATTCTCTCCGGACACACGAACAATCCCGACACCGCCGGCTCCTGCCGGGGTCGCAATTGCCCCAATTGTCTCCACCTCTATCCCCGCTTTTTGATATACACCTTCACCCGCTTGTAGTGACCTTCACCAAGACTTTCGGTAGAAATCATTTTGTCATCCTGCAATGCGAGGTGAATCTGGCGTCGCTCTGCCGGATTCATTGGAGAAAAAAGGTAGGGTTTTCCAAAATCCCGAACCTTTGAAGCCGCTTTTTCTGCCATACTCTGCAACTCTCGTACCCGATTTCTCCTGAAAGATTCGCACTCAAGGACGATTTTCATTTTGATGTTCCTTGGAATCATCCGATTGACAAGGTACTGAAAGGCATCCAGCAAAGTTCCATTCTTTTCCAGCAATAAATCTGAATCCTTACCGGATAGATCAAATTCAACAGATCCATTTGTATGTTTGTAAGTGGCCTTTATGTTCAGCTTTGCTTTCAGGAACAGGTCATTGAGCATGCTCTCCACTTTCCTGATCTGATCCGGGACCTTTCGTTTGCCTTTCCGCTTTCCGATACGCTCGATCTTAACTGTGACCTCTCCATTTAAAGGAGAAAACAAAGATTGATCCCTCGCCACCACTCTGTACTGAAGAAGTGTTTCATTTACATTATAATATTGACTTGCTTTATCCAGTGCTTCTTCAACGTCTTTTCCTGAAAACAGACTCTTTTCTAACGCCATATCTCACTCCCCGACTGCTTCTTTCATGCTGCGATTAACAAGCATCTGTTGCACAATCTGGAACAGATTGTTTGTTGTCCAATATACAATCAAACCGCTCGGCGCTGTTGCCAGAACAACGGTAAAGACAATGGGCAACGCGTACATCATCTTTTTCTGATTCGCATCTCCGGTTGACGGTGTAATCATCTGGGAAACCAGCTGACTCACTCCCATCAGGATTGGTAAAACATAATACGGATCATAGGCAGATAAATCCTTTATCCAGAACATAAAAGGTGCCTGTCTCAATTCAATCACATTCAAAAGAAGGCTCCAAAACGCAAAGAATATGGGCATCTGAAGAATCATAGGCAAACAACCACCCAACGGGCTTACCCCCTCCTTCTTATACAATTCCTGAATCTCCCGATTCATTTCCTGCTTTTTTGTAAGATCTTTTCCATATTTCTTATACTTTGCCTGGATCTCTTTCATCTTCGGTTGAACCCGCTGCATATCCTTCATGGACCTCAGACCGGCCTGGCTGATCGGAAAAATCAACAATCGAATCAAAATCGTCAACAGAATAATGGACCAGCCATAGTTATGTATCCAGCCGTTAATCCATCTCAACGCAAAAAACAACCACTTTGCAAATACTCCAAAAAATCCGAAGTTGACGATTTTCTCATAGTGGTTACCAAGTTTCTTCACAATATCGTAATCTTTTGGCCCAAGAAAGAGGGTCCCCTGGATGTTCTTACCGACAAAAACAACATCAGCAACGTCAATATCTTTCTTTTCCCCTTTATAGCTATGCTTTGCTCCAATAATCTTCAAATCTTTCGTTTCCGGCTTAAATATCTTCGCAAAGTATTTGTCTTCAATGGCAACCCAGTCCAACTTTGTATTCGCCAGCACCCCATTGTTCAACTTCTTCTTTTTGACCCTCTCAACACTATCATCACTATAATAAACCACGGTGTCTTCTGTACTGTATCGACTATTCAACTTCTCCGCTGAATCAATTCCGGGGCCAAGGCTCATTTCCACCGGTCCATATCCCTGTTCCCTTACCGCCACCTTCAACTGGTAACCACTTAATAATTCGAATTGCTTTTCTACGTTTTTTGTTCCAGCTGTATATGTAAAAATGACACTTGACTGGCCTTCTGTAACCTTGAAACCGACTTTGTTCAAAAATTCCAACTTACCTTCGGTTGAAAAGGGTGTCAATGATCTCTCTGCCATTACAGGGTTCACTAATTCCATCTCATTCCCATCTTCATCCCTGTACCCTTTTATCCGTACTGATAGAAGCCTGCCGCCTTTGTTTGTAAATTTGAGTCTAATAAACTCATTCTCCAGAGTCACATATTGCTCCGGTAAATCCTCTCCCTTCTCAATATCTCCAATAGGAGATTCCGTTTCATCAACATTAGATGAAGTATCTTTTTGTTTTTGAGTTACTTCCGGTGTTTCTGTCCCACTTTTCACACTGTTTTTATTTACAGGATCCGCTTTCTCTTTATTTACCTGCTGGGACACAATGTTCTTTTGCGGAACTTTTTTTGGATTTACCTTATCGACCACCATTTTCTGCCAGATCAGGATAAAAACGATTGAAATCACAATTGCCAGAACAGTACGCTTCTCCATTTTTTCTCCCTGGTAATTATCTTCCCACGTCAGGGAACCGGATCATGACCGCCCCGATGAAAGGGATTACATCTACAAATCCTTTTCAATGTCAGCCATCCGCCTTTCCAACTACCATATTTTTCTATTGCTTCATAACCAAACTGGGAACAAGTCGGCGTAAATCTGCAGCTCGAGGGGAAGATTGGTGAAATAAATTTTCTATACCCTTTGATTAGAATCAGCAGAAGCCTTTTCATGTGCCCCCTGAAAAAAAAACTCAAAATCCGCTTCCAACTCGGCAAATGTAGCCAGAGCTGTTCGTCGCTTGGCGTTGAATACATACCATGTGCCGGTATTGAAGCGGTCATAATATTTTCTCACCAGCTCACTGAGCCTTCTTTTCACTTTGTTTCTTATGACTGCGTTCCCGATTTTTCGGGACACAGTAAAACCGAACCGCTTTTCTTCGTTGTCACTTAACCAATAAAGGACAAAAGTTCTACAATTCTTTTTCTGTCCTTCGTTATAAACACGAAGAAATTGCGATCGCTTTTTCAGACTGATTTCTCTGGAAATACCCAAATGTTAGGCTGCAAGTTTTTTTCTGCCCTTGCGTCTTCTTGCATTGATTATTCTCTTCCCGGCCTTTGTCTTCATCCGGACAAGGAAACCGTGAGTTTTGTGTCTCTTTCTACGATTGGGTTTGAATGTTGGTCGCATATTCCACTCCTTTCATCGTGGTCGTCAGTTCGCCAGTATAATATTCGACTGAATCCCGCATGTCAACGCCTTTTTCAAATACCCGCTTCATTTCCTGTCAAGAACCAAAAAACAGCCGCCCTCCTCATTTTTATCCGGTATAATGCTGTCGTACATCAAATTTGTCTTTTCAAGGAGGAACAGATGATACAAGCCTACATGGAACACACGGATGAGCGTCGAAAGAAAGGTATTCCACCGCTTCCCCTGAACCCGTCACAAGTGCAGCAATTGTGTAAACTTCTTGAAGACCCACCAGAAGGGAAGGAAAAATATCTTCTTGATTTGTTACTGGAACATATTTCTCCAGGAGTAGATCCGGCTGCAAAAATCAAAGCAGACTGGTTGAATCAGGTGGCCTGTGGAAAAATTAAATCTCCTGTCGTCACTCCCGCAGATGCAGTTACCTTTCTCGGAACCATGCTCGGCGGCTACAATATTGAACCCCTTATTTCTTTTCTTTCAGATGACGAGCTGGGGGACCTCGCGGCAACTGCTCTTAAACATACCATTTTGATTTATAATGCATATGACCGGATTGTTGAACTGTCAAAAACCAATTCCCGGGCAATGGCTGTATTACAATCCTGGGCCGCTGCGGAATGGTTTACCAGTCAAGCCCCCCTTCCGGAAGAAATCACAGTCAAAATCTTTAAGGTTGATGGAGAAATCAATACAGATGATTTTTCTCCCGCAAAGGATGCCTGGAGTCGTTCGGACATCCCGCTGCACTCCCTTTGCATGGGTGAATCCCGCTTCCCGGAAGGACTGGAAGTTATTCGTAAGTTCCGGGAAGATGGTTTCAAGGTTGCTTTTGTTGGAGATGTTGTTGGGACAGGGTCCTCCAGGAAATCTGCCTGCAATTCGGTTATGTGGCACATTGGTGACGATATACCCTTTCTTCCAAATAAACGTAGAGCGGGAATTGTGCTTGGAAACCTGATTGCGCCTATTTTCTTCAATACGGCAGAAGATTCCGGCGGTCTACCTATTTTGTGTGATGTAACGAAACTCAAAACTGGGGACGTGGTTACCATTGATACAAAGAAAGGGGAGATATTTTCCTCCAACCATGAAATTCTTTCCTCGTTTGAAATAAAGCCGGCGACTCTGAAAGACGAATTCAGGGCCGGGGGCCGTTTAAATCTCATTATTGGTCGTGCACTTACGCAGAAAGCAAGAAAAACGCTGAATCTGCCCGAATCCATTGTCTTTGTAGCACCGGACAATCCAACCCCTAAAGACAACCAGGGTTATTCCTTAGCCCAGAAAATTGTCGGAAAAGCTTGTGGTTTGCCGGGAGTTCTTCCCGGTACTGCCTGTGAGCCATCAATGAGTACAGTGGGTTCCCAGGATACCACCGGTTTAATGACTGCAGATGAATTGAAAGAACTTGCCTGTCTTGAATTCCAAGCTGGCTTATTCATGCAGTCCTTCTGTCACACTGCTGCCTATCCAAAACCTTCCGACGTTCACATGCATCAAACACTCCCGGATTTTGTAACTTCCAGGAAAGGAGTTTCCCTTCATCCCGGCGATGGTGTTGTACACACTTGGCTTAATCGACTGATCCTTCCGGATACCGTTGGTACCGGGGGGGACAGCCATACCCGGTTTCCCATGGGAATTTCCTTTCCTGCCGGCTCGGGACTTGTGGCATTTGCCGGGGCCTTGGGTTTTATGCCCCTGGATATGCCGGAATCCGTCCTTGTTAAATTCAAGGGAAATTTTAATCCCGGCATCACACTTCGTGACGCAGTTAACTCAATCCCTTATTTTGCCATTCAACAAGGACTGTTGACTGTTGAAAAGAAAAATAAAAAGAATATTTTTAACGGGAGAATTCTTGAGATTGAAGGGTTGACTGATTTGACTGTTGAACAGGCTTTTGAGCTGACAGATGCTTCAGCTGAACGCTCAGCGGCTGCAGCAACAGTAAAACTCTCTGAACATACTGTTGCCGAATACCTGAAAAGCAACATCGCCCTGATGAACAAAATGATTGAAACCGGATTTCAGAGTGCTGACACACTGAAACAACGAATTGAAGCTTGTGAAGAGTGGCTGGATAACCCCCATCTTCTGAGCCGGGATGACAACGCAGAATATGCAGCTGTACTGGAAATTGAACTTTCCGATATCACAGAACCAATTCTTGCTTGTCCCAACGATCCGGATGATGTTAAATTGCTTTCCGAAGTTTCCAGGCGTCAGATTGATGAAGTCTTTATCGGATCCTGTATGACAAATATTGGCCATTTCAGAGCAGCGGGTTATATCTGGAAAGATGAAAAACAAGCCCCTTCAAAAATCTGGCTTACACCGCCGACAAAAATGGACCGCGCTACATTGATGACTGAGGGATATTATAGTATTTACAATGCTGTTGGGGCACGTACAGAGGTTCCAGGTTGTTCCCTGTGTATGGGAAACCAGGCCCGGGTTAACCCAAATGCCACCGTTATTTCCACATCCACTCGAAATTTTGATAACCGAATGGGGGACGGTGCCCAGGTTTTCCTTGGCTCCGCTGAACTGGCTGCTGTAACGGCCCTTTTGGGTCGTCTGCCGGAACCAGCAGAATACTTTGATTATTTTAATAAGCGGGTTTACCCGAATCGAAGTGATATTTACCGTTATCTCAAATTTCATGAAATAGAAAATCTTCATCTAGATTATCTAGAATAGAGAGTAAAAAGAAGGAAGTATATACTTCCTTCTTTTTTTCTTGACACCTCTTTTCAAAACCGATAGAGTATCTTCCGCCGCAGGATGGGGCATTAGCTCAGTTGGCAGAGCAGCTGACTCTTAATCAGCGGGTCTGGGGTTCGAATCCCTAATGCCCCACCATTTTTCTTCAACATTATTTTTTCTCTCTGATTTCCTTTTTTTTTCACACCCTTTGTGCTAATCTTTAAACGTTGATATTTTAAATTTATAGTATTCGACAAATCTGTGGAAAAGTTGTGGAAAAATGAAAACATGGGACATAATTAAAACTAAATTAGCGGATCGTATTCCATCTGAATCTTTTGATGAGTGGTTTGCGGACAGTCAAGAGGTAGAAAGCGAAAATGGAAAAATACTTGTTCATGTTCCAGAGCCTTATTTTGCTGATTTTATTAATCGTTATTATAAAATATTCCTGCAACAGATTTTGGAGGAATTGAACATAAAGAAAGAAATTGATTTTACATCAAGGTCCGCTTCTTCACCTCAAAGCCCTTCACAGCACAGAACTGAATTTCACCGTCAGAATGTTTTAGAAGCAACACCCAAAATACCATTCAAAAAACCCCGTTTCAATCCCAATTATACCTTTGGCAATTTTGTCGTCGGACCTACAAACGAACTGGCTTATGCTACCAGTATCGCTGTAACAGAAAAACCGGGATACACTTACAATCCACTTTTTATCTATGGGGGCACGGGACTTGGAAAAACTCATCTCCTCCATGCTATCGGTCACCAGCTGAGCCATCAATATACAGATCTCCGTATTGTTTTTTTATCTGCTGAAAAATTTATGAATGATTATATTGTCGCTGTGCGAACCAAGAAAATGGATGAATTCCGACTTAATTACAGAAATTGTGATGTACTCCTGGTGGATGATATCCACATACTTGCGGGAAAAATTGGTACTCAGGAAGAATTCTTCAATACATTTAATGAATTATTTGATAGACAAAAACAAATCGTTCTTTCAAGTGACTCTCTACCAAAGGATATTTCAAGACTGGAAGACAGGCTTATGACCCGGTTCTCCTGGGGAATTATCGCCGACATTCAACCGCCTGAACTTGAGGTTCGCATCGCCATTCTCCAGAAAAAAGCGGAAAAGAATAATATTAAGCTTCCAGACGATATAGCCTTATTTATTGCTAAAAAAATTCGTCAGAATGTACGGGAACTTGAAGGTGCCTTAAATAAAGTTATAGCCGTTGCAAAACTGAATGACAAAAAAATTACACCGGCACTTGTTAAAAAGAGTCTTCAGATTTACTCAAATGATAATGATACTCTTACACCTGAAACTATTATCCAGTATGTTGCAGATTTTTATAAACTTACACCCGCCCGTCTAAAAGAAAAGAACAATTCCGCGTCAATCGTTCTTCCCAGACAAATCGCAATGTATCTATGTAAAACTCTCACTTCTTTATCTTACCCTGAAATTGGTAGATCTTTTGGAAAAAAACATCACACAACTGTTATTTATGCTGTAGAAAAAATACGAAAGAAAATAAAAGACGATCCTAAATTAAGTAGAATAATTGACAGTTTTAAAATATCAATTAAATAAATCTTATCATATAGATACATTATTTTTTACTCAAAGACTCAGTATTTTTTCCACAGGGGAATCTATAAAATTCCTGCCGTTTTTTTTCCACAGATCCTCCTTATTTTTTCCACAGGGAAAAAGCAGACAGGGATTGTTTTTCCACAGTATTCACAATCTCTACTATTTCTGGTAATATTTAATCTAGAATATATACCAGAGGAGAAATAGAAAATGCGTTTCACAATCAACAAATCAGATCTTATTCGCGAGCTGTCCCTGATTAATGGAATTGTAGAAAAGAGATCTACAATAGCCATCCTCTCCAATATGTATATTAAAGCTGAAGGTGAAGTGCTTTATATGAAGGGAACTGACCTTGAAGTTGGTTTAACTGTTGCATTGAAAGCAGATGTTGAAGAAGATGGTGTAGTTATTGTATCCGCGAAGAAGTTTTTTGAAATTGTACGAGTTCTCCCGGATGGTGATATAACGTTCTGGATTGAAGATGAATGGTTAAAAATAGAAAAAGGGCATAGTTTTTATTCCATCAATGCCCAGGTTGATGACAATTATCCGATAATCCCGGACTATGATTTTTCTATCAGTACACTTAAATTACCCAAAGGACCTGTTTCCGATATAATCAGCACAGTATCTATTTCCATTAATACTGAAATGATTAAGGAAAGAGCACTGAATGGCGCATTCTTTGAATTTAGAGACAATGAATTAAATATTGTTACTTCAAACCGGCATACATTATTTGTTGCTTCTACCTCATTGGAACAGACAGAGGAAATAGACAACTCCAACTTTATTCTGTCAAAGAAAACTTTTCTTGAGTTGAAGAAAATGATTCAATATGCGAAGGATTCAGATGCCTTGTTAATGGGAAGAGACGGAACAAATATTTTTTTTAAGGCCGGTTCAAGAGTTCTTTTTTCCCGTCTGGTCAACCAATCTTTTGTAGATTATCGTTCATTTTTTACAGATCAGGATCAATTGACCGAACTTTTACTGAAAGTTGTCTACGTAAAAGATATCATTAAAGAGCTTCAGCCTCTCAGTGGCCAGTTTTCAAAAAAGATAATTTTTGAATTCGACCAGGGAAATATTGTTGCTTCCCTTCAAGATATTGAAGGATCAGTGGGTATTGTTCGAAAACCACTTCAATACAAAGGAAAATATTTCAAACTGGGTTACAACATAGAATACCTGAGCTCATTTTTTAACGTCGTTGATGTGGAAGAAGTTAGAGCTCTTATGGATACAACGGGGGAAAAGGCTGCTAACTTCCTTTTTACACGGAATAATGTTGACTATACTTTTCTCATCAACCCATTGATTCTGGAGTAAGACAGGTCGTTGAACCGTGATCCGTAATTGCAGGATAACAAATTTCCGCATTCTGAAAGAGAAGAAAATAAAATTTGACGAAAACCTGACAATTATATACGGTCCAAACGGATCCGGAAAAACATCAATTCTTGAGGCTATATATTTTGCAGGTTGTGGAAGATCGTTCAGAACCCGGAATATTCGGCAATTATTAATGTTTTCCCAGCCATATTTCAGGGTTGAGATAAATACAGACAAAGATTATCTTGATGCTCGATATACTCTTAATAATAGACAGAAAGATGTTTTTCTCAATACGGAAAGAGAAAAAACGACTGTTATCGCAACACGGTTTCCCTTTTTTATTTTGAATCAGAAATCCCTGGATGTTGTCCGGGGGGGTAGAAAAAATGCTTATCTCTTTTTTAACAAGGCTTTAAGTAGACTTTTTCCCGGTTATGTTAAAGCACTTTACGGGTACAGAACCGCTTTGAATAACAAGCGCTCATTATTGAAAAAAATAGTAAAAAATGATATAATTCTGGCATGGAACGGCGTGCTGGAAGAACACCGGAAGAAACTGACAAAACAGCGAATTTGGTTGATATCTGTTTTGAATACCATGCTTCCTGAAGGTGTCGAAATTAAGTATCTGCCCAGCCAACCTGATAAAACACTGGACAGTTTCTTATTGGCTGAAAAAGATAAACAAACCGTTCTTGCTGGTTCTCACCTGGACCGGTATCGTTTTTTGAGCCAGGGTAAGGATGTGCGTGAATATGGTTCCTCAGGCCAACAAAAGAGACTCTTTTTTGATGTAGTTACAACTGTTGGTCATCTGTTTCACCAACAGAGAGGGATTAAACCGGTTTTGTTATTGGATGACTTTGACTCGGAATTTGACAAGACCAATCTTGCGCGGAACCTGAATCAGGTGATGGGCCAATTTCAAGTTGTGTTAACCACAACAGATCACCGGCTTTTTTTAGGATTCCAACATCAGCTGGTGAAACTGCAAAACAAAGAGAAAGGAATAATTGAATGAGCGAAAAGTACAATGCGGACAGTATTAAAGTCCTGAAGGGACTGGATGCAGTTAGAAAACGTCCCGGAATGTATATTGGGGATACAGATGACGGCTCTGGCCTTCACCATATGGTCTTTGAGGTGGTGGACAATTCAATTGACGAGGCCCTTGCCGGATATTGCGACCATATTCAAGTCATTATCCATATAGATAACAGTGTAACAGTGGAAGATAATGGCCGGGGTATCCCTGTTGACCTGCACCCTGAGGAAAAGAAAGCTGCTGCAGAGGTTATTATGACCATGCTCCATGCCGGCGGGAAATTTGACGCAAGCTCTTACAAGGTTTCCGGTGGTTTACATGGAGTTGGTGTTTCTGTCGTAAATGCGCTTTCTGAGACACTGGAAATGGAAATAAAGAGGGATGGTTTTGTTTATAGACAGGAATATCGGAAAGGTGAACCGGTTGTCCCCCTTGAAAAAATAGGAAAAAGTAGTAAAACCGGTACCCTGATTTGCTTTAAACCCGATCCCAAAGTATTCAAGGTTATTGAGTATGAATTTGAAACACTTGCCCAACGGCTACGGGAACTTTCCTTTTTGAACAAAGGTCTCAAAATTACCATTGAAGACGAACGAACCGGTGAAAAGAAAACATTTAATTATGAAGGTGGAATTGTTTCCTTCATAGAACACCTGAATCGGAATAAAAAACCACTTCATCCTGAGGTAGTCTATTTTCATAAAGAAAAAGATGGAACAATTGTGGAAGTGGCGATGCAGTGGACTGATGCCTACAATGAAACTGTATATTGCTTTGCCAACAACATTCACAATAAGGACGGTGGAACACACCTGATGGGATTTCGTTCGGCCCTTACCCGAACACTGAATACATACCTGTCTTCAAACGGTATGGAAAAACAAAAAAAGTGACACTTTCGGGAGATGACGTCAGGGAAGGTCTCACAACTATCTTGTCTGTAAAGCACCCGGACCCGAAATTTTCGTCCCAGACCAAAGAAAAACTGATTTCATCAGAAGTGAGAGGAATTGTTGAATCTGTTGTAAATGAAAACCTGATGGATTATTTTGATCGCAATCCCAAAATTGCGAAAACCATCATCGAAAAAGCAATTGACGCTTCCCGGGCAAGGGAAGCGGCGAGAAAAGCCAGGGAATTAACACGGCGTAAAGGCGCACTGGATTCTTCCAATCTTCCCGGGAAACTGGCTGATTGCCAGGAAAAAGATCCAGCACTTTGCGAAATCTTTTTGGTAGAGGGCGATTCAGCAGGTGGATCTGCAAAGCAGGGACGAGACAGAAAATCCCAGGCTATTTTGCCCCTGAAGGGGAAAATTCTGAATGTGGAAAAAGCCCGTTTCGACAAAATACTTTCTTCCCAGGAAATTCGCCTGATGATTACGGCCCTTGGAACCGGAATTGGAAAGGAAGATTTTGATGTCAGTAAGCTCCGCTACCATAAAGTAATCATTATGACTGATGCCGATGTCGATGGCGCCCATATTCGAACACTCCTTATGACATTTTTCTTTCGGCAGATGCGGGAACTGGTTGAAAGGGGGTATCTCTATATTGCTCAACCTCCGTTGTTCAGAGTGAAGGCGGGAAGAAAAAATGTTTATCTTAAGGATGAAATCGCGATGGAAGACTATCTCCTTCAGTTGTTTTTTGAACGGTACCAACTGGTTCCGGAAGACGGCGAGAATCGCATTCGAACCAGCCGATGGCTTGATATATTAAAATCAGCCAGACAGATGAATGATTATTTTTCCCGTCTCGAAAGAAAAGGATATAGTCGCAAGATTGTAGAATTTCTACTGAGCTACGGTTGTATTTATGCAAATAATTTTGAAAAGGCAGACTATGTACATGAACTTAAAGCCGCATTGATTGAATACGGTCTTACAGTTGAATCCATTGATTTTGATGAGGAACACGGAGACTATACACTGACAGTAAATGGCGTTTCGGGCATTGCTTTTTCAGGTTCTGTAATCGGGCAGGTCCTTATGCGCCAGCCATCCTTCCGGCTGCTGGTCGGTTTACATAAATCAGTTGGCCCGTTTATGAAACGAAGAATTATCATCAAGAAGGATGGGGTTGAACTGGACACTGTAAAATCCATTTTTAAACTACTGGAGAAAGTGGAAGAACTTTCTCAGAAGGGACTGAATATCCAGCGGTATAAAGGACTGGGTGAGATGAACCCGGAACAGCTGTGGGAGACCACCCTGGATCCGGAATCTCGATCACTTCTCCGCGTTTCTGTAGAAGACAGTGTTGAAGCAGAAGACACTTTTTCCCGGTTGATGGGAGACGCTGTTGAGCCCCGTCGCCAGTTTATTGAAGAAAATTCACATGACGTCCAGAATCTGGATATCTGACAGGTGGTGTAAGAGATGTCGGAAGATATTCGCAAAATAGAAATTGAAAAAGAAGTAAAGAAATCGTACCTGGACTATGCAATGAGTGTCATTGTAGGGCGGGCCATTCCGGATGTGCGGGATGGACTGAAACCGGTTCATCGTCGGGTTCTGTATGCCATGTACGATATGAAAAATGACTATAACAAGCCATACAAGAAATCGGCCAGAGTTGTCGGAGATGTAATTGGTAAGTATCACCCTCACGGTGATTCAGCTGTATACGATACCATCGTCCGAATGGCTCAGGATTTTTCACTTCGATATATGCTGGTAGATGGGCAGGGAAACTTCGGTTCTATTGACGGTGATCCGGCAGCGGCCATGAGATATACAGAAGTCCGGATGAAGAAAATTGCCCATGAGCTTCTCAATGATCTGGAGAAAGAAACAGTCGATTTTCTTCCCAACTACGATGGCTCTCTTCAGGAGCCGGCTGTTTTACCGGCCCGGATTCCAAATCTGCTGGTTAACGGGTCAAATGGAATTGCGGTTGGAATGGCAACCAGCATTCCGCCCCATAATCTTCGGGAAGTTATAGACGGAATTATCGCCACTATTGACAATCCTGACATTGAATTACCGGAATTGATGCAGCATATTAAAGGTCCGGATTTTCCAACCGGTGGTATCATTTATGGAATTTCTGGAATTGAAAGGGCTTACAGAACTGGGCGGGGCAAGGCAATCATGCGTGCCCGTACTTACGTTGAAAAATGGAAGGGAGACAGAGAAAAGATCATTATCAGTGAAATCCCTTACCAGGTGAACAAATCAAATCTGATTGAAAAAATCGCAACCCTTGTAAAGGAAAAAAAGATTGAGGGAATCAGCGACCTGCGGGATGAATCGGACCGAGATGGTATCCGGGTTGTAATAGAGCTGAAAAAGGGAACTGTTCCCCAGGTCCTGCTGAACCACCTGTTCAAACATACGCAGCTGGAGTCCAGCTTTTCCATTATCCTGTTGTCACTGGTTCATCTCCAGCCCAAAGTGCTGAGTCTCAAAGAAATAATAGAGGAATTCATTGCTTTCAGGAAGGATGTTATTGTTAAACGCACAATCTTTGAGTTGGCGAAAGCACGTGCACGGGCCCATATCCTGGAAGGACTGAAGATCGCCATTGAAAACATAGATGAAGTCATTCGGATCATCAAAGCCGCAACCAACCCGCCGGAAGCTAAAAAGGCATTGATCGATCGTTTTTCTTTTTCCGATCTTCAGGCCCAGGCAATTCTTGATATGAAACTCCAGCGCCTTACCGGCCTGGAGAGAGACAAGATTCTGGAAGAATATCGTCAGTTACTGAAGCAGATTCAGAAATTGGAGGAGATCCTTGCCAGTGAACAAAAAGTTCTTGGCATTGTCAAAAAGGAATTGCAGGAAGTAGCAAAATCTTTTGGAGATGAAAGATTGTCGCAGATCGTGCCTGAAGAAAGGGAAATGAACATCGAGGACTTTATCGTAGAGGAAGATGTTGTCATTACCATCACCGGTGAAGGGTACATCAAACGAACACCCATCACAGCATATCGTAACCAGCACAGGGGCGGAAAAGGAATTCGAGGTATAACGACAAGGGATGAAGATTTTGTTGAAAATGTGTTTATAGCGTCAACCCACGACGATATCCTTGTTTTTACCGATATTGGTCGCGTGTACTGGTTGAAAGCCTACAGTATCCCGGAGCTTTCCACCGCAGCCAAGGGCCGCTCCATCGCAAACCTGTTAATGCTGAGTCCGGATGAAAAGATTGCGGCGGTGTTGCCTACCCGCAGTTTCACTGATGAAGCCAATGTTGTATTTGCCAGTGAAAAAGGACTTGTAAAGAAAACGATGTTGAGCGCATATTCCCACCCGAGAAAAGGCGGGATTGTTGCGATCAACCTCAGGGAAGGGGACCGTCTTGTGTCTGTATCTCTGTCCAGCGGGAATGACAATATCTTTATTGCCACAGAATTGGGTAAAGCAATCAAATTCGCGGAAACCGACGTCCGACCCATGGGAAGGACAGCAGCTGGTGTCCGTGGAATAAGACTAAAAGGCAAAGACCGTGTAATTTCCATGAACGTGGTACCGGATGATGTAGATATTCTGACAGTTTCAGAGTTTGGCAGCGGCAAACGTACGGCAGTCTCAGAATATCGCCTTCAGTCCAGGGGTGGAAGTGGAATTATCAACATGAAGCTATCCCCCAAGACCGGCAAAGTAGTGGGTGTTATGCCGGTGGATAATGATGATGAAGCTGTAATTATTACTGAGGCCGGCAAGGCCATTCGAGTGAAAGTATCCGGTGTCAGCAGGATCGGTCGCAATACCCAGGGAGTGCGGATGCTGGCATTGGGCGGTGAAGACAGCGTGTCTTCTGTGGCCAAAATTGCAAAAAATGAAATGGCAGTGGAATCGGAAACTAAAACCGAGGATTCCAAAGAGACTGAATGAGCAACCGGATGGCCGGTTATATCACAGGAGGAAAAGATGAAATTTTTTATTGATACAGCAAACGTTGAAGATATCCGGCGGCTTCATAAAATTGGTCTGGTCGACGGTGTGACCACCAATCCGTCTCTTGTGGCCCGGGAAGGGCGAAAATTCAGGGAAGTTATTGATGAAATCTGTTCTTTTGTTAAAGGACCGGTTTCCGCAGAGGCGGTTTCACTGGATGCCGACGGTATGATCCGGGAAGCAAAAGACATTTCCACCTGGGCGGAAAATATTGTCGTGAAGATACCCATGACAGCGGAAGGGTTGAAAGCCGTTCGCTGGTGTTCTGATCACGACATTCACACAAACGTAACGCTGATCTTTACCGCCACCCAGGCACTTCTCGCAGCCAAAGCCGGGGCCTCCTACGTTTCCCCTTTTGTGGGACGGCTGGATGACATTGTGCTGGAGGGAATTGGAATTGTGCCGGAGATACGACAAATTTTCGATAATTACTGTATGCACACAGAGATTATCGTAGCATCGGTTCGTAATCCACTTCACGTGCGGGACGCGGCACTGGCCGGAGCCGATATCGCCACCATCCCACCCAAGGTCGTAGATCAGTTGATTAAACATCCATTGACCGACATTGGTATTTCTAGATTCCTGAAAGACTGGGAATCGGCAAAAAATAAATAATTATCATGAACAGGGACCTTCGCTGGTTCATTTCAGAACTGGAAGAAAAAGATAAACTGCTTCGGGTTTCTGTGGAAGTTGACCCGGAATTGGAAATCTGTGAGTTTACGGACCGAATTTCCAAAATGAACGGTCCGGGTCTTCTGTTTGAAAATCCAAAGGGCAGTCAAATCCCGGTGGTAACCAACCTCTTTGGTTCCATGGACCGGATGGCGCTCGCTCTTGGTGTGGATAATCTGGATGACATTGCCCATCGCATTGAGTCGCTTATGGAAGAAATGATGCCGCCCCTTGAAAGTAATTTTCTGGACACCCTGAAGAAACTACCCATTCTCAATGAAATTGCCAACTACAAACCCCGGATTGTCAAAAAAGCCCCCTGCCAGGAACTGGTATTTGAGGGGGATGATGTGGATCTCGGGAAATTTCCGGTGTTGAAGACCTGGCCGGGAGATGCCGGCCGGTTCATTACCCTTCCCCTTGTCTGCACGAAAGATGAAAAAGGGCGCCAGAATATCGGCATGTATCGAATGCAGATTTATGATCAGAATACCACCGGCATGCACATCCACATACACCATGATGGTGCACGGAATCTCCGGGACTCCGGACGGAACAACCGTCATGTCCCTGTGGCTGTTGCGCTGGGGGGCGATCCGGCCTTAACCTATGCCGCCACTGCCCCGCTTCCGGCAATGATCAGTGAGTTGATGTTTGCGGGTTTTCTTCGAAAAAAAGGAGTTCCCGTCGCGAAATGCCGTACTTTGGACATGGTGGTGCCTGCTAACGCCGAAATCGTACTGGAAGGGTATGTGGACATGGATGATATGCGGACCGAAGGCCCATTTGGCGATCATACCGGGTACTATTCCCTTGCGGACACCTACCCCACTTTCCATGTTACCTGCATAACCAGTCGAAAAGATCCGATTTTTCCGGCCACTGTGGTGGGGAAGCCGCCTCAGGAAGACTGTTTCATGGGAAAAGCAACCGAAAGAATCTTTCTGCCTTTATTGAAGACGCAGTTGCCGGAAGTGGTGGACATGAACCTGCCCATTTTTGGCGTGTTTCACAACTTCGCCATCCTTTCCATACGAAAACAATACCCATGGCACGCCAAAAAGGTGATGAACGCGGTATGGGGAATGGGTCAGATGATGTTTACCAAGTTTGTGATTATTGTGGATGAAGATGTGGATGTCCACAACCTCAATGATGTCATGTGGCGGGTAGGGAACAATGTGGACCCACGACGGGACACGACCTTCACGGACGGACCATTGGATGTACTGGATCATGCAGCCCCTGTGGCGCGGATCGGTACCAAAATCGGCATTGACGCCACAAAAAAATGGGCGTCCGAGGGCTTTGTCCGGGACTGGCCCGATGACATTGTCATGGAAAAAAGCGTTAAAAACAAAATTGATGCTATGCTTCGGGATTTAAATCTTGTAGAATAGCGCCTGTTCTGTTTATCGGGGCGTGGCTCAGCCTGGTAGAGCGTTCGGTTCGGGACCGAAAGGTCGGAAGTTCAAATCTTCTCGCCCCGACCATTTTTGACAAAAAAAAGCGGCGATCAATATGACCGTCGCTTTTTTTATTTAACCCTTACTGTTGAAACATGCGGAAGCTCGGCGTGGCAAGTGGAACAATAAATATGAAGTGCATCCGGATCATAATTCGCGGGATTGAAAGGGGCCCCACACTCCGGACACCTTGGAATATTCGGCAAAGACTGCGAAAGGTCGGGAAGTGCAGTTATAAGCCCTGAATGATCTATACAACGCTGAAATTCTTCGGGAGATATTGTCTTTGATTCCAGTTCTTTGGCTGCCACGCAAAGCTCTTTTGCCTGGTCAATTTCACTTCCATGGAGTTCGAAACCATAGCTGCATACATTACACATCATGTAGTGTCTGCTGTCATAGGGAAAGACGGGAATGAAAAAGAGCGAAAACCATGTTCTTCTAAACAGTAAGTGCCACATGGATTTGTTGTGGCAATT
>CBEUWV010000001.1:0-32483 GCA_965546895.1 uncultured bacterium | reverse complement strand
TGAGTGCCCTCCGAAATGGAAGATGCTCGTGGGTCATCAGCTTGTAAGAGAGCGCGAAGAAGAATGTCTCCAGTACAATCTGACTCAACAGGATGATGATATACCCGTTAACAAAAGGCAGCTGTTCCAGCTTTTTACTGAATACAAAGAAAGTGGAACCGGAAAAGAACAATACAAGAAGCATAAAACCGGTTACCAGAAAAAACACAAAGGACTTCAGTGTGGCTTTCCAGGTGCTTCGGGTTTCATGGGTTTCGAAAATGATACTCAGTGCCTGTTCCATAACACTGAAAACCCGGAAGGCAAAGTAGACAACAGCAACGGCACTGATCACTGAAAAAACCCGTCCGCTGCTGATGATGCTGTCCACGTTGCCGATTACAACCTGAGAGATAGTTGGAGGGAAGAGTTTCAGGTATTGCTCCAGTTTCAGAAGTGAGACACTTTCCTGGAACAGCATGGTCGAAATATATATCAGGAGGATGAAGAAGGGAAATATCGCAAGAAAGGCGTAATATGAAACCGCCGCCGCGAGGGTAAACACATTCTTCCTGTAGAAGTTTTTAAAAATATGACCCAGCTTTTGAAACACTGTCAACAGGTGTCGATTCATTCCGATCAATCCTCCGGTCTTTCATTGTAGTAGAATGACCACTTCACATGGATTTTATCCTGCTTGACGAAATCAGGCAAGGGTGGAAACGGATTGGAGTATTTGATGGCAAATTCGGCCGACATGTCCAGCGGGTCAACACCGGTCTTCTTCAGGATTCCAATGTTCTGAATAGTGCCGTCTTTCAGGATATCGAACTCAATGACAACCCGCCCTTTGAGATAGAGATTCCGTGCTACTTCCGGCACCTTCCAGTTGGCCCGTACAATCTGTTGCACTTTTTTCGCGTAGGGGCCAAGGTCAAATCCCTGAGTATCGATGGAGAAATTTCCCGGTATTGTCAGTCCGCCATTTCTGCTGTCATATATTTCCGGGTTTGTTGCGGAAAACATGCGGTTCACATCAATCAGCGGCTTTGCCTTGCTGGCCTTATCGGGTTTGCCTGACTTCCCGGCCTGTTCCAGTCCAATTTTTCCCTGCTCCTTCTTTTCAGCCATCTTCCTGGCATTGGAAGCCGGGGTCGGCCGTTGTTTTATTTCCGGCTGGTTGATTTTAGTGCCTTTCCGCATTACCACCGACGGGGTATTGCCTCTGGACAAGGCCTTCCTGGATGGTGCACCGGAACCACCGGCGGCCCGTCGGCTGATGTCAGAATACAACTTTGCAGTGGGGTTTGGTGATTCTTTGTCGTCAGGCAGATCCACAAACGTGAATTTGATGGATTTGTTTTTCTTCTTGTTGGCCTCTAGATCGGGCTGAAATTCCAGTCTCATGGCCCGGAACATGGTTCGATCTGCCGTGACAAACAGGATTAACATAACGATGAGCGCCATAAATAAGGCTTCAACCAGGGAAACTTCCCGCTTCATGTATACATCTCCATTGCTGTCTGAAATATTCTGTGGCGTACTTCGCTGAAGTCTCCGGGACCCACTTCAGGGTGAACACGGTTGGAAAGGAAGACCACGGATGTCCGGCGGTCTTTTGAAAAGGCAATTCCGGTTCCGGTGAACCCGAGATGATACCGATATCCTGCACCCTTCATCATTGGCAAATCACAGTCTTCCATTTCAAGAAGTGCCTGTAACAGTGTCATCACTCCCGTTGCATTTGCGAACAGGCCTGAATTCCCGGAGATCCCTCCGTCATGAAAGGCATTGAGGTCGTGGGTTTCTCCATGAATATCCTGATCCAGGCGAAAGCGGGAAGGCTCCGGATTCGGTACAAAATCCCCTGCCAGTTTCAGTTCATATTGATTGCCGTGCTCCGTAGGTGCCACGTCCGGTCTCGGGCCCGGGTTGATTTCACAGCCTGGAAATTCTTTCAAAAATGCGTGAACAATGTCTCCAAAGGGTATTCCTGCTATTTTTTCAAGTGCCCGGGACAGGAGAATATAGCCCAGACACGAGTAAACCGGGTTCCCTGATTTTCCTGTTGCGGCGATTCCCCGGCTCCGGATTGAATCCACATAACTTTCTTCAAACAAATAGAGAGGAAGCCAGGGTTTCAGTCCGGCCCTGTGACTCAGCAGCTCCCTTATCGTCGCCTGGACGCCGGCTTCGGTGATAATTTCATTGATCGGGTTCCCTGCCTCTCCCAAATGCTCTCGCACAAGGGGGAAAGTTACAAGGGGTTTGGTCAAAGATGCAGTATCAAACAGCAGCGGCTGCCCACCTGAAGGAAAACGTTCCCGGAACACGACTCTCCCGTCACGACTGACAACGCAATCAATAGAAGGCGCCAGTGATTTTTCAACGATCTCGCTTAGAATTCGGTGAAGCATTTCCCGGAAGCGGCCATATCCGAAACAACTCTTGTGTACAGAAGAGCTTTGAGTCCATCTTCACCGGAAACTTCGACTGGATGGTCCGAAATGATACTGTCGAGAAAAGAACCGATCTCCGCTTCCAGCTGATCCCGGTCCGATACGGTTATCGGGTGATTTACCATCGTCTTGCCCCGGTAAAACATTTTTTTCAGCTTTCGGTTATTCAGATCGGCACTGAAGTAGGTATTGTTGTCTCCGTCAAAGACTCGGAGACTCCGTTCCCGCTCCGCTGCCACCCGGCTGACATTTAATTCCGCAACACACCCGGATTCAAGCTCCAGCATTGCGAAGGCAATGTCGGTTTTGTCCGTAACTACTGTTGCGCCTTTCACTGTAATCCGCCTCACAGGAGAGCTGTCCAACGCAAAAACCAGGTCCATGTCGTGAATCATCAGGTCCAGCACTACGTCAATATCCGTGCTTCTCCCAGTAAATGGTGCATACCGGTTGGCCCGAATCAGCCAGGGGCTCTTTATATTCTCTCTCAACGTGGTGAACGCCCGGTTGAACCGTTCAATGTGACCGGCCTGGAGTTTCACATTCCGCTGGCTGGCCATTTCAATCAGTTTTTCCGCTTCGTCTACGTTTGTTGTAATGGGTTTTTCCACCATCACATGGATTCCGTTTTCAATGAAAAACCGGGCTACGTCAAAATGATAAACCGTTGGGGTTGCAATGGTTACTGCATCAACCTCATCCACTATGCGGCGAAAGTCCCGTACATACGGTACATTGTATTTTGCCGCGATTTCCCGGCCTCTTTCCTCATCCACGTCTACCGCGCACACGAATTCACAATTATCCAATACGCTGAGTACCCGGGCATGGAAGCCGCCCAGATGGCCGGTACCGATTACGGCTGTCTTAATCTTTGTCATGGGCCTTCTCTCCATAGAAAAAATAGTCCTTGAATGGTTGATGTTCGGGCTTTACTTCCTTCTCTTTCAGCAGATAGTTCCAGTGGCCCGGTTCATCTTTCAGGTAGTTGTCAAACCAGGCCATCACAAATTCCTCCTGTGCTATCCAATTGGAAAATTTTCCTTTCATTCCATGATTTTCCCCGAAGAAGCGCACATAGGCGGTTTTCTTTCCCAGAACTTTCAAGGCTGTATACATCTGGTCCGATTCCACCACAGGTACATTTGTGTCTGCGTCCCCGTGCATCAGCAGAAGCGGTGTTTTCACTTTGTCCGCGTGGAAGAGAGGGGATTTGTCAACAAATACGTTATGGGCGTTCCAGGGATATGAACCCGCAAGTGCGGTCATCCCATAGAGGTATCCCCAGTAACCGGCACCCCAGTAAGACGTGATATTGCTGATGCCATATTCTGAAATCAACGCCTTGAACAGCGTTGTTTTTGTCGCCAGGGACATGGCCAGGAATCCGCCGTAACTGCCGCTGTATGCTCCCATTCGTGTTCCGTCAACTGAAGGCTCATGCTTCGCCGTGTAGGCGGCCGCCTCAATCAGGTCCGCCGCGGACTTTTCTCCCCATTCGTTTGCGTGTTCCGAGGCAAATTTCTCACCCCGTCCCACGGCGCCCCGGGGTGTGGTCAACAGAACAAAGTAGCCGTTTCCGGAAAGCCACTGAAAAGTCGGGTGAAAGACCGGGCCGCAGGGTACCACTCCTCCGTAATAGAACACAACCAACGGATAAGTTTTCCCCGGTTCAAACCCGGCAGGATATACAAGGGTGTTATGGATTTTATATCCGTTTTTCGACTTGAACGTGAATTCCTTATACGGAGACAGCTCCCCTTTCTGCATGGATTTGTCTTGAAAATCGACGATTTTCTTTTTTTCAAGATAGAGGTTCGGGTATTGATCTATGGCAGAAGACATGAACAGCGTCCCAGCAGTGGTCATACAAAAACCATTCACCACGCCGCCCGGAATGTCCACTTTGTAAACTTCATCATCTTTGTACCGGAACACGGCGCCTTTCCCATCCATAGTGGCAATAAACATCACCTCGTCACCTATTTTCTGCAACGTGTCTGAAGTCTGACGGGTGTAGATGATGTCAATGCCGGGACTGAATGCCGCATCCAAAGACACACAGTGGATTTCACCACTGGCCATATCCAGCGTAAACAGTGCCTTGTCATAATAATTGGTCTGCTGGCCCTCCCGGTAGGGGCGTCGTTGAGACACAAACAACACGGTTTTATCATCAAGATACTTCACTTCATCAAAACTGCGGCTGTAGCCGCCAATCTGATCCGCAACCAGTGTTTCCAGATTCAGGTCTACAACCATGAATGAAGACCAGGGATATTGTTCAATGTCCTCATTGAGGGACAATACAACATGGTTCTTCCTCACGTCGTAAGCGGAAATAGAGACCGGACCGTAGAGCTTGCGAAGTACCGTTCCATCTGATGAAAGCGAGAAAAGAAAAGACTTACTCAGCCATGACGGCCGTTTCTGTTCCATCCTCGTCCACAGGGAATAGTCTCCTTTCTTTTTCTGCTTGAATGTGTCACGGATTATGAAATACAGAAAGCGGCCATCTTCTGATACTGTCAACCCGGAAATGGGTTTTCTCATCAATCGGACCAGGTGTTTATCCATGGAGCCCAGATCCAGCACCATGATTCTTTTGTCTTTCACATAATAAAGTTGTTTGCTGTCGCTGGAAAAGACCGGTTGCCGTGCGCCTTCGATTTCATGTCTCTGAATCGCTGCCCCATCCAGCTGAATTACGGCCAGAGATCCTTTTCTCTTCCCCTCATCGTCCCGTCTGGACAACGTTACGGCTGCAAACCTTCCGTCTGAGCTGGCGGTAAAATACCCGGGGCTCACCAGTTTTGTGTAATCCAGGTGGGAAAAAGGTCGCTCTCCCGTGACAGTCACTGTCGCATCCAACCCGTCAATGGTTACAGGTTCAGCACCCTCAGTGGCTGCTTTTCCCTTCAGCACCATGGTCACCTTGTGTCCCCCGGTTTCAAACACAAGAGCCTTACCTGGTTTCACCGCTTTGTCATCAAGGAACAGCTTTGCCTCTACACCCTTTTCTACTTTGAAAGAAGCTGTCTGAAACCGCGGCACCTTCAGATAACAGACTGCAGCCACTGTTCCCGTTTCCGATAGTGATATTCTATCTGCCTTCCGGAAAACCGCGTCCGAACCGATTTCCGGCAACGTATCCCCGGCTTTCTGCGAAATGCCGGTGAGTACGGTAACACCGGGAGCCAGATTCGTGGTCAGCACCGGTTTCAGTGCCAGAGCCGCCGGGCGCGCCGGCGCCGCGAGAATTAGAACACATGCAATTAACCAGATTCGTTTCATGACAATCTCCTCTATCTTTTTCTGTTCCCGGTCATTATCGCAGATTACGCGTAAACAAGCAAGTTTAAGTAGAGCGCAAGGTTAAGGTTAAGTTAAGAAAATACAGGGGATGAGCAATCTTCCCCTTCCCTCTCGGACACTCACTTTCACTTGCACTCTCCGCCTTGTAAGGGATTGGGCCAGGTCCTGTATTTGATCAGCACTGTAAATATGAATCTTATTTCGGATCGAATCCAAGAAGGTGAATATTGTTGAAATAGAGCCATATCATTGATGCCAGGCCAGCATACAGAACACCAACTCCAATGATTTTTACGCACACGTTGTACCATGATTTCTTTTCCTGTCCCTTAAAAATTACCTCAAAAGCCCGCATGAAAACGTAGGCACTGATTGCAAAAAATGTATAGCCCATTTCCTCCCTCCTTATTTTCAGTCTGCTATTGCCGACTGGAACATATTGCCAGATTTTTTCGGATTCCTGAGTTAGAGTATAGGCTTCGCCGTTGCCACCTGTCAAGGAAGGTATTTCCCCCTCTTTTCATCTCTGTATCATTTATTTGGCATTTGGATTGTAGTGACTTGTGAATCGTGATTTGTAACTTTTGGAGTAGGGGACAGAAAGTGAAAGTGTAAGTGAAAGTGCGAGGCAGAAGAGAATGACGGGGAAAAGAAGTTTAAGTTTGAGTTTAAGTTAAGAATGGGAAGCGGCTTGATCCCTGCCTTTTCCTTTTCTTTACTTGCACTGGCACTTCCACTCTCACTGCCCCGAAGCGGCCGCTGCGGTGAGTCTTCTCGCCAATGTCTCAGAAATTTTAAATAGGTTTGATTCGGAATTTAGGAGAGAAAAATGGTCGGAGCGAGAAGATTTGAACTTCCGACCCCACCCACCCCAAGGGTGTGCGCTACCAGGCTGCGCCACGCTCCGACCAGTACAGTTCATTATAGTGACCGGTGCGTAAATTTCAATGCTTTTCTGACTGAATAGTACCGGGGGAAGAGATACTTTTCGCCCGGGGTTCCTGAAAGAGCAGATTCACTACCGGAACATCCGGTTCCAGGCCTGAGGAAAGAGTGATCAAGGGGTCTTCCCCGGGTTTGAGAGAACCGGAGCGACTGCGAATGTAGTGCTGTACTACAATCTCCCGCCTAAGGATTTCCTCCAGCAGGGGAAGCGAGACATGGCACTTGCCAAGATGAAGGCTATCCAGTAAAAGGAATCCTTGACAGGAATCCAGCAAGAGAAGCGCCTGCCTGAGCATTTGGGGAGACAACTCAAATTCGCCGAATTCCGTTGCCGTCTGGTAAAGTTTTTCCGACGCAATCATTCGTTCTATCTGCTCTCTGTTTCCAGCTGTTAAAGGTTCCGAAAGGCACTCTCCTGACTGCAGATAGACCCACGCCCGCACTTCAGACAAGGTGACAGGACGATCCCCAACAACAAAAGCCAGCTGATCAACCCCCGTCCACCCACCATTGACAATAATCAGGAAGAAAAAGACGGGAGCACTAAACTTCCATAATGTCAGCTTGCTTTTTCTTTGAAATTTCAGTAATGCTTTCAGCATATTTGTCCGTCAGCTTCTGGATTTCATCCTCGCATTTGTGCTCATCATCTTCCGAAATCATTTTCTCTTTCAACATTTCCTTAGCTTGATCACGGGCGTCCCTGCGGATGTTGCGAACGGCTATCTTGCACTGTTCTTCATATTCCTGAATTTTTTTGCTCAATGTCTTACGCCGTTCTTCTGTCAGTGGGGGAATGGGTACGCGAATAATCTTCCCGTCATTGTTTGGATTCAGTCCAAGATCGGAACTTTGAATCGCCTTCTCGATTAGGGTAATGGTCCCGACATCAAAGGGTGAAATCACCACCAGCGTTGCATCGGGAGATGACAGAGTAGCCAGCTGGTTCAATGGCATTTCAGAACCAAAATAATCCACACGAATCCCGTCAAAAATCGTAACGGAGGCCCGCCCGGTTCGAAGGGAGGACAGCTCCTTTTTGAACACTTCTACAGTTTTTTTCATGTGGGATTCTGCATCCTGCAAAACTTCCTTAATCATCTGAGCCTCCTTCCTTTCTTACTTTCGTTCCTACGGGTTCGCCAAGTACTATTCTGACCAGATTCCCCGGTTGAATCATGCTGAAAACAATGATTTCCAGGTTATTTTCCATGCTGAGTGATATTGAGGTGGAGTCCATTACCCGTAACCCCTGCTTCAATACGCTCATGTAGTCTATTTCTTTCAAAAAACGCGCATCCGGATGGGTGACCGGGTCCGAAGTATATACGCCATCAACCTTTGTGGCTTTCAGCAGCACGTCAGCGCCAATTTCATTCGCCCTCAGTGATGCTGCGGTGTCGGTTGTGAAAAACGGATTGCCGGTACCTGCCCCGAAAATAACAATTCTGCCCTTTTCCAGATGGCGAATCGCCCGCCGACGGATAAAGGTCTCCGCCACTGCCCGAACTTCCAGTGCGGAAAGTACCCGGGTGGGAATGTCCTGCTTTTCAATGGCATCTTGGAGAGAAAGGCAGTTGATAAGGGTCGCCATCATACCCATGTAGTCCCCGGTTACCCGGTCCATTCCGGCTTCGCTTCCGGAAACTCCCCGGAATATGTTACCTGCTCCAATGACAATCCCGATCTGCACACCCATCTGATGGATTTCAGCTATTTCCTCTGCCAGGCGCCGGACAATACTATTGTCAATACCAAAGCTCTTGTCCCCCATCAACGCTTCTCCACTGAGTTTCAGCAGAACGCGTTTGTAAATCGGCTTTCTCTCTTCATTTTTCATGTTGTTACGATACCAGATACCGCTGACAAATTGCAAGCTCATTGTCAGGTAAAGAAAAAGTGTTCTGACCGGAAGAAGTGATGGGTGATGAGTGACAGGTGACGCAGAAAAGAGAGGCGGGAAACAGCCCCTTCCCCGTCTTTCACTATCCACCATGCACTATCTACAAAAGGATTTGTCCTATTTCTTGCCTCTCGGAACCGTGAGGATGATTGGGAGAATGACGGGGAAACTGTTCATCCGCTTTCTGAAGTAGCTTCTGAGCGTAGACCTTATCTTCGGGCGAACCGCTTCCCAGTTCAATCGTTCATTTCTTTTCATCTCTGAAAAACGACGGCGAACCCGGTCCCGAATCTGGACCATTTCGGCTTCATCATCAGACAGGAGCAGAAAGCCCCGCGTAATTACTTCGACGTCGCCAACCAGTTCTGCGGATTTCTCATCCACCATCAGGGTGACCACAATCAGCCCGTCTTCCGAAAGTTGGCGTCGATCCCGAAGGGCGATGTCCTCCAGTTCCTCAAAACGATCGCCCTCAATGAAGCGGCGGTTGATTTCAATGGAGTCGATTTTTCGTACTTTATCATCTGCAAGTTCCAGAATATCCCCGCTGTCTACCACAAGAATCCTGCGCCGCTCCAGTCCCATTTCTTTCGCCAGACCGGCGTGGTGAACCAGCTGCATCCGGTCCCCATGAATCGGAACAAAATTATGGGGCATCAGCAAACTGAAGACGAGTTTCAACTCTTCCCGACTTGCGTGACCGGACACGTGGACTTCGGAGATTTCCTCGTAATGGACCTCTGCCTCCATCCGGTACAGACTGTTGATAATTCTCATGACGGATTTTTCATTTCCTGGAATGGTTTTTGCGGAGATGATAATAGTGTCACCGGGATAGATTTCCACTTGTTTCGTTTCTCCCCGCACAATTCTCGACAGGGCAGACATGGGTTCCCCCTGGGAACCTGTGGTAATGATAATGAGGCGATGTTCAGGAATATCTCGAATCTCTTCTTTATTGGCCATAACACCGGCGGGCATTTTCAGATAACCCAATTGGCGGGCTACAGCCATCGAGTTTTCCAGGCTCCTTCCAAGAAGTACAACCCTTCGGTTCAATTCCTTCGCAATGTTGACAATCTGTTGAATACGATGAATGTGGCTTGAAAAACAGGCCACAATCACTTTCTGTCGGCTGGATTCGATAATTTCCCGCAGCGAGTCACCCACTGTGCGTTCGGAAAGAGTATAGCCTTCCCTCGCTATGTTGGTGGAATCTGATAGCAGAACATTGACACCTTTGCGGCCCCATGCTGCAAACCCCGCAAAATCAAAATTTTTCCCATCAATTGGTGTCTGGTCCACTTTGAAATCACCGGTATGAAATGCAGTCCCCGCCGGGGATTCAATAACCAGTGATACACAATCCACGATGCTATGGGTTACCCGAAGCAAATGCACTTTAATTTCCCCAAAGCTCAAGGTTTCTCCCGCAGTCACTTCATGGAGATTTACCTTGTGGTCAAAGCGGTGTTCTTCCATTCTTTTTCGGATAAATCCACAGGTGAGTCTGGTTCCGTAAATCTCCATATCCCGTTCAAGGTCATGGCAAAGAAAGGGTACGCCCCCGATATGGTCTTCGTGGCCATGGGTAATCACTGCCGCAGCAATGAGCCCGGAAACGCCGATTTCCTTCAGGACCGTGTAATCCGGCACAATCAAATTCACACCGGGCTGGTCCGTGTCCGGAAACATGACCCCTGCATCCACAATCAAGGCTGTGTCATTGTAGCGGTACAGAGTAGCGTTCATGCCGAATTCACCGACACCACCAATTGGAAGAATCTGCAGAGTTCCGGGATTATAATTGTATGCCATTTGTTTTCACCTCTCTGTACAGGGCCATCAACTGTGGGGATGACAACTGGTCTACCCTCACTGATTGAGACAATTTCAGTTTTTGAAAAATCCCAAATATTGCGTTGTTCCGTTTTCTCATAAGATTTTTATACAACATTTTCCGCCGATTTTCAAAAATCCAGCGGCAGAATCGAAAGTATTCAGCCTCAGGTTCCACCTCAAATTTCTCTCTGCGAATAAAATGAATCACGGCAGAGTTCACTTTGGGCGGAGGGCTGAAGCTGGCAGGCTTCAGTGTCATGACCCGTTCTGTTTCAAAAAATGGCAATACGGCCAGATTCAATGGGCCGGATTCTGATACCACTTTGTCCGCCACTTCCCTCTGAAACATGAGAACCATTTCTGGAATCCGTATGACATTTCTGCAGAATAAAAATGTCAATGGTGATGCAATGTTGTAGGGAAGATTGGAAACGACCGCCGTCTGTCCCCAGGTTTCCGGCATTTTTTCCATAAGGTCAAGTGCATCCCCGGAAACAATGTCAAGCTCGTTTCCAAACCGCTCTTTTAAAACTGGAATCAGTTCCGGGTCACGCTCCACAGCGTGTATCCGCTGGCCCCGGCTCAGGAGAACTTCCGTCAGAATGCCATCGCCGGGCCCGATCTCAACAACAGAACCGCCCCATTTCAGAAAACCAACAATTCGCTCCGCAGTTTCGGGATTTGTAAGAAAATGTTGTCCGAAATACTTTTTCCGCCTTATTTGGGAATCCATTCTGTCAGCTTATCCACTACCTGGTGAATCTGCTTCGGGCCGGTCAGATTGAATTTGGAGTGCGCCCGGTATTGGCCCTTTCTTTTTTGATACCGAACCAGTCGTACCTTCAGATCGCCAAATTCCCCGTCCCTTCCCAGTTCCCGATACAGGTACATAACCGTGGACCATGCCCCTTTCGAGAGAATGAATTTATCTTCTTCTTTTAAAACCAGTTCACCTTCGTCATATCGTTCAATTGAAATTTCTTCAAGTTCCATTTTATTTTCCTTTCCTGGACTTTATCATGATTCGTTCAATGGCGGCGCGCCCATTGCCTTCCACTGTTACCTCACACCCGCAAAGCCAATACATACCCTTCGCGGGAGTCAGATGTTCATTGATTCCTGTCCGCATCCGCCGAATGGCAGTTTCTTTCTCTACTCCGATAACAGAATCCATTGCCCCCGTCATCCCTGCATCTGTCAGAAAGGCAGTGCCGTTGGGCAAAGTCCGTTCATCTGCAGTCTGTACGTGGGTATGCGTTCCAATCACAGCCGTTACTTTTCCGTCAAACTCATAGGAAAACGCCGCCTTTTCCGCAGTGGCCTCACCATGGAAATCCACCAGTATGATATCAGTGTCTCTCCCTTCCAGAAAACGATCCATCGTTCTGAAGGGGCAATCCACCGGCGGCATAAAAGCCCGGCCCAGCATACTGACCACTGTTACGCTTCGGCCCCCGGGTAGAGGGATGGTCAACGAACCGTTTCCCGGAACTTCCGGAGGATAATTCATCGGCCGCAGGATATAAGGTCGGTCTTCCAGCAGCGTTCGGGCCTCTTTCTTGTCAAAAATGTGGTTCCCGGACGTAAAACACTGGATACCAGCCGTGGTCATCTCTTCAATAGTATCTGAGGTAATCCCGAATCCATGGGCCAGGTTCTCGCAATTGGCAACAATCAGGTCCGGCTTTCGTTCAGCCACCAAATGAGGCAACTCCTTTTGAACTGCCTTGCGACCGGACCGCCCGATGATATCACCGATAAACAGGATACGAATCATGCTTTTCCCTGCCTGAGCATCTGCACTTTCTATCCCGCTTACTTTGCGTATTCTACAGCGCGGGTTTCCCGTATCACTGTTACCTTAATCTGACCCGGGTAGTCCAGTTCTTCTTCAATCTTCTTTGCCAGTCCCTTGGACAACCAGAAAACTTTATCATCATCTACTTCATTGCTTTTCACAATTACACGGATTTCACGGCCCGCCTGGATGGCATAACTCTTGGACACACCCTCGAAAGAGCGGCCCAGTTCTTCCAGTTTTTCCAGGCGCCGGATGTAGGTTTCAAGGATTTCGCGGCGCGCTCCCGGCCGTGCGGCAGACAAAGCGTCTGCAGACTGAACAATGACAGCTTCAAGGGTTGTCATTTCCACATCACCATGATGAGCCTGAACACAATGAATCACCGGCTCTGATTCGCCAAACCGTCTCAGTAAATCTACGCCGATCTCAACGTGGGTTCCTTCAATTTCCTTGTCAATGGCCTTGCCAATGTCATGAAACAGGGCACCCCGTTTTGCGATTTTCACATCCGCACCCAATTCCTGAGCCATAAAAGTTGCGATGTATGCCACTTCTTTTGAATGGTGGAGTATGTTCTGTCCATAGCTTGTACGGAACTTCAATCTTCCGATCAATTTGATCAGTTTGGGATGAATCTCGCCGACGCCCAGCTCATACACTGTGTTTTCACCCTCTTCCTTGATCTGGGCATCCAGTTCCATTTTTACTTTTTCGACAATCTCTTCAATCCGGCCCGGATGAATCCGGCCATCTGCAATCAAGCGTTCAAGAGACAGTCTTGCAACTTGCCTGCGAATGGGATCGAAAGAAGAAACGATTACCGCTTCAGGCGTATCGTCAATGATCAAATCAACACCCGTTGCAGCTTCGATTGCTCGAATGTTCCTTCCTTCCCGCCCGATAATACGGCCCTTCATGTCATCGCTTGGCAGGTTCACCACCGATACGGTTGCTTCCGCCACATAATCGGACGCTGATTTCTGAATGGCAAGACCGATTATTTTTTTGGCCTTCTGCAGTGCAGTTACCTCAGCTTCTTCCTCCATCTTCTTCACTTTTTTCGTGACGCTTTTTTGAGCATCTTCTTCCACAAGTTTCATCATTTCAAACTTTGCGGCTTCCCGGGTCAATCCTGAGATACGTTCCAGAGTTTCAATTTGTTCGTCCCGAATCTTTTGAATCTCCTGCTCCTTCTGAGCAAGAGTAAGCGCCTGACGTTTCAGGTTTTCATCTCTGTCGGTCAGGGATTGTTCTTTCGAATCCAACGTAGTCATCCGTTTCTCCACAAGGTCTTCCTTGCGGAGAAGCCGTTTCTCCATCTCCTGAATTTCTTTCCTTTTCTCAGTGGTTTCCCGCTCAACCTCTTCTTTGACTTTCTGCTTCAGTTCCTTTGCGTCAAGCTCAGCTCGACGTCGGATCTGATCTGCTTCTCCGGTTGCAAGGCGCAATGTCTCCTTTGCCTTTTGCTCAGTTACCTCCAGCAGATGGCTGTCCTTCTTCTTTCTGGATGTATAGAAAACAATGAGCCCGAGATTGGTCAGGAACAGCACAACCACCGCTACAACAAGTGCTATTACCATCATCTCCTCCCAATAGCGTTACAACACGCTCAGGTGGAGGAACAGGTGGCCCCGTGAAATCGTGTGGCGGGAAATAATGAACCTGGCCTTCCAGGTGGGCACATCTGCTTACCCTTCGGGACTTCCATTCAAGATGGACTTGCTCACCCGGGCAGCGTCACGTTCCCGTTTCATTTCCGTTGGCTCAATATTGCCCCACCATCACGTGTCTCACAGGACCCGCTTTTCTGTCAGAGAACTTTCAATCATTCCGATTATGCTCTCAAGCTTGGAAGCAAACTGCGGTTGATCCGCTTTACGGCATTCCTTCATCAGTTTAAAATAGTCATCCACAACAGTCATTGATGCCATCACCAGGAGACGGTAAAAGTCCACACTCCCGGTTGCTTCCGCCAATTCCTTCATCCTGGATTCGAGTAAATGAGCCATCTCCTTCACATAACTTTCATCATATCGTGAGGAAATCTTGTATTCCTTGCCATAAATGCGAAGGCTATAGATTGCCATTTCCCCGCTCCATCAGCGTGTCAATTGAGTTAATAATACTGCCAATACGGCTTTCAACTTCCTTTAAATGCGAGGGTTTTCCAAGAGTACCCTCAAGCTCCGTTTGCAACAATTCAACCTGCTTTCTAAGCTCGGTATTCTCTTCTTTGATTGTCTCATACTCCCGGACTAACTGTGAAACTTTTTTTTCCAGCAGCTGAACCAATCGATTCATCATCGGAGTACCGCCCCGAATTTATCAATAAATGCTGCAACCATTTTCTGATGCAGCTCATTTATTTCATCATTATTCAGTGTCTGGTCATCGGACTGAAAAACAAAATTAACCGCAATACTGACCTTTCCGCTGGGAACACCTTTCCCCTCATAGCGGTCAAAGAGACGAACGTTTTTCAAGTACGGGACATCCAGACGTTTTAGAAAACTTTCAATTTCAGCATAATGAATACTCCGGTCAATCAAAAAAGCCGAGTCCCGTTCGGTGCGGGGCATCATACTGAATGGCTGGAATCGGATAGTCTGCCGCGATTTCCGGAAAAAATCCTCTAAATCCAGTTCAAGGGCCACCAGCGGATAATCGATGTCAAAGTGAGCCAGAACTTCGTCAGAAAGCTGTCCGATATGACCGACCATCCGGTCATCCAGAATTAACGTGGCAGACATTTCCGGATTGAACGCGGAAGAATCGCATTTCCCATACGTAATTGCCAGTTTGCCCATAATTTTCTGTTCACACCTGTTCAGAAGGCCTTTCAAACTGAACTCATCCGATCCAAATTCCTGACCGTTCCAGGCCCTTTGCTGGGTTCCCTTCACCGCAAGTGCGGCCAATGTAATCCTTTCATCCGCCTGCGCACCTTCCGGCAGGTAAGTTCGACCCGTTTCAAATAGCTTCAGTGCCAGGTTTCCACGCTTCAGGTTCAATGAGGCAACAGAAATCAGAGTAGCCAGAATCGAAGTACGCATCACACTGGTATTTTCACCAAGGGGGTTGGAAATCCGAACCATATCCTCAAGGTCGGACCTGAAAATCAGGTTGTCTCCGGGTGAGCAGAAAGAATAGGAAATCGCCTCAAAGAACCCACCTGAGGTAAAAACAGAGGCAATCTGCTCCAGAGTTGCTTCTTCAGGTGGTGTTATTCTGCCGGGGCTCTCTACACCCGGCAGAGTCGATGGTATTCGATTGTAGCCGTATACTCTGGCCACTTCCTCGATCAAATCAATTTCACGGGTTACGTCCAGACGGTTGGAAGGCACTTGCCACAGTGTATTTCCATCGTTTTCTTTCAGCTTCACAAATCCCAGCCCTTCAAGGGTTCTGGTAACAAAATCCATCTGAATTTCCATACCCAGTATCCGCTTCAGACTTCCGGATTTCAGTAGAATCTCCGGGCCTTTCCACGGTTCAGGATATGCGTCTATGGGTTCCGGAGCGACTTCAGCGCCGGCAAACTGCGCCATCAGATCCGCCGCGCGGTTGGCTGCCGTCAATGCGATATCGATATCAGCGCCCCGTTCAAACCGGTGGGATGAATCTGTATGAATTGCCAGGCGTTTGGATGTTTTGCGGACACAAACCGGATTGAACCATGCCGATTCAATCACAACATCTGTTGTATCTTCTCGAATTTCAGAATTTTCACCGCCCATAATTCCCGCCAGCGCAACCGGACGCTCGCCATCCGCAATCACCAAGTCGTCCTTCGTCAGTTTTCGCTCCACCTTGTCCAGTGTCATCATAGTTTCATTGGCTACGGCTCGCCTGACCACGATCCGGTTTCCCTTGAGGAAACGACTGTCAAAGGCGTGCAGGGGATGACCAAGCTCCCACAGAACATAGTTCGTAATATCCACCACGTTGCTGATCGGCCGGATGCCAACCTCAAGTAGAAGTTTCTGCATCCATTCAGGGGAAGGCCCGATTTTTACATTTCTCACAACCCGGGCAACATATCGCCCACAGAGTTCCGGTGCCTTGATTTCCACTGAAATATTTTCTTTTGATGCAGGACCTGTTTCAGTAAATGAAGAATTTGGTATCGGAAGCAATGTGCCGTTTCCGGATGTTACCAGTTCACGGGCGAGGCCAAGATAGTTCATGGCATCCGGGCGGTTGGTGGTCACATCAATATCCAGAATCACAGAGTCTTCATGTCGCCGGATTTCATCCACAGTTAAACCCTGATCCGTCAACACATCCGCAATGCCGTTGGCATCCAGTTCTGTTTCAATATATTTTCTAAGCCAGCGTACACTGAAATCCATGTTTCCCTCTTTGTTGCATTCAGTTGAACTGAGACAGAAATCTCAGATCATTGTCAAAAAACATGCGGATATCGGAAATGCCGTGCTTCAGCATCGCAACTCTCTCCACTCCAAGACCAAAGGCAAAACCGGAAACTACCTCAGGATCGTAGCCTACATTCTTAAACACCACAGGGTCCACCATGCCGGCCCCGAGAATTTCCAACCAGCCGCTGTTCTTGCAAACCCGACAGCCCTTGCCACCGCACATGATGCAACTGACATCAACCTCTGCGCTTGGTTCCGTGAATGGGAAATAACTGGGCCGAAGCCGCATCTTTGTGTCCGGGCCAAAAAGTTGTTTCAAAAAATGTTCCAGCGTACCTTTCAAGTCCGTAAAAGTAATATCCTCCCCCACCACAAGGCCTTCCACCTGATGAAACATGGGAGAGTGTGTAATATCAGCGTCTTTACGATAAACCCGACCGGGCATAATAGCCTTGAAGGGAGGTTTTCTTTCCTGCATCAGATGGATCTGAACATTGGAAGTATGGGTCCTGAGCACCACTTCATCTGTAACATAGAACGTATCCTGCATGTCTCTGGCCGGATGGTCTTTTGTAAGTCCCAATGCTTCAAAGTTGTAGAAATCTGTCTCAATTTCAGATGCACCGGCCACTTCATAGCCCATCCGTTCGAAAATGCGGATCAGGTCCCGATTCACAACGTTCAGCGGATGCAAAGCTCCCAGCTCAGGGGCGATCCCCGGTAAAGTGAGATCCAATCCACTTTCTGGCCTGCTGTCAGATTTGCCGGATTTCAGTGCTTCCAGCTTTTCAGCAAGATTGTTTTCTACAGTCTGTTTCAGTTGGTTGATAATCTGGCCCAGCTCCGGACGCAACTCCTTTGGAGCTGTTCGAAGATCATTCAGTAAGTCCTTTACGATTCCTCGTTTTCTACCCAGATAATTATTTCTCAGTTCTTCCAGGGCCTTCAGACCTTCGACCTGGTCCAATGCCTGCTTGAAGGCCTCCCTGATTCCCTGAATCCGCGCCTTCAGGTCGCTCATCTGTGCTGACTTATTTCAGGGCGTCTTTTGCCTTGGTTGCAAGCTCCGCAAAGGCTTCCGGATTGGAAACGGCCAGCTCGGCCAGAACCTTCCGATCCAGTTCAATTCCGGCCTGCTTCAGACCATTCATGAATGTACTGTACTTCAGTTCATGGAGTCTTGCGGCGGCATTGATTCGTACAATCCACAAAGATCGAAAATCCCGTTTCTTTCTGCGGCGATCCCGATAGGAAAAAGCCAATGCCCTTTCTACTGATTCCTTTGCTGTACGGTACAGTTTACTCCGGCCGCCATAATAGCCCTTGGCCAGTTTAAGGATTTTTTTTCTTCTGTCTTTCTTTTTGGTTCCTCTTCTAACGCGTGTCATATCTCTTATCTCCTGCTTGTATCAAAAAAACAATGAAATTCAGATGCCTCAGCCGTACGGCAGCATCTTCTTCAAAACTACGGTGTCGCCGGAAGAAGCCAGAAAAGACTTTCGAAGATTCCGTTTCCTTTTCTTGGCCTTCTTGGTCAAAATGTGGCTCTTATTGGCATGGTTTAAAACAATCTTGCCACTGCCAGTCGTCTTCGTTCGCTTTGCTGCACCTCTGTGGCTTTTCAGTTTCGGCATATTTCCTCCAAAATTCGGTAATAGACTTTATCTGCCTTACGTCAATTTTTCCCCGAAGGCTTCGGCACAAAAATCTGTACCATGTGAATCCCCTCGAAAGAGGGTCCTTTTTCCGGGTATCCATATTCCTCCAGATCCGCTTTCAGCCGCTGGAGAATAGCAAATCCTTTGTCCTTGTGCGCCAGCTCCCGGCCTCGGAAACGAACAGTCACTTTTACCCGGTCTCCCCCTTCAAGAAAACGGATAACATGTTTTTTCTTGAAGTTGTAATCGTGATCGTCAATCATTGGACGAAATTTCATTTCCTTCACCTGGATGCGCTTTTGTTTTTTCTTTGCCTGCTGAGCCCTTTTCTGCTCGGTGTACAGGTATTTCCCATAGTCCATGATTCTGCAAACCGGCGGCTTTCCGTTGGGGGCCACTTCGACCAGGTCCAGGCCCTTTCCCTGAGCAATGTTAAGTGCTTCCTCAAGGCTCAGAATTCCAAGCTGTTCGCCATCTTCCGAAACCACCCGAAGCTCTTTTTCCCGAATGTTCTCATTTATCCGGGTTCCGCCATTTTTGCCGTTGCCCCTTGAATTTCTACTGTCTGAGCGGTTAATAGACACACCTCCCCATCAAAGTCAGTGTTTCACTATAGACGGAACATTAACCAATGTCAAGCCAAATCCAATGATTTTGACTCAACAAGTGCCACCGCATTCTGTACAAAATCGTCAATTGCGACAGCACCTTCGTCCCCTTTTCCACGCACTCGAACCGAGACAGTTTTGTTCTCGGCTTCTTTCTTGCCTACAACCAGCATGTAGGGCACTTTTTGAAGCTGAGCTTCGCGTATCTTGTACCCCATTTTTTCACTGCGATCATCAATTGTAACTCGCATGCCGGCTGCCATCAGCTTGTCCGAAACCATTCTGGCATACGGCACATTCTCATCGGTGATGGGAATTATGGCAACCTGTACAGGTGCCAGCCATAGCGGGAAAGCCCCTGCATATTGTTCCACCAGCATACCGAAAAAGCGTTCCCATGACCCGAAAATTGCCCGATGGACCATAAAGGGAGTGTGTTCCGCCCCATCTGATGCCACATAACTCATTCCAAATCGCCTGGGAAGGTTGAAATCAAACTGAATGGTGGTTGCCTGCCATTTCCGGCCCAGACAATCATAGAGTTTGACATCAATCTTGGGCCCATAGAAAACCGCCTCGCCTTCCATGCGTTCAAACTCGATTCCTTTCTTTGTCAGTGCCTGGATCAAGGAATCTTCCGCCATTTCCCATTCCTCATCCGTTCCGGCATATTTTTGCTTGTTCTGGCTGTCCCGGACTGACAATTCAAACTTATACTTTTCAAAGCCAAATACCTTGTAAATGTCCAATGCCAGATCAATGAGTTTTTCTATTTCGCTGTGCACCTGGTCCGGCGTACAGATGATGTGAGCGTCGTCCTGAGTAAATCCCCGTACCCGGAGCATTCCGTGCAGGGCCCCGCTCTTTTCATACCGATACACTGTTCCGTTTTCCGCGTACTTGATGGGAAGTTCCCGGTAGGAGCGACGTTTGTTCTTATAGATCATCACGTGGAAGGGACAATTCATCGGCTTGACAATGTACTCTTCCTCATCAATGGACAGGCTGTACATATTCTCGCGGTAGAAATCATAGTGTCCGGAGGTTTTCCACAATTCACTCCGTGCCAGGTGGGGGGAAATTACCCATTGGTAGCCCCTTTTTATCAGTTCATTGTACAGATAATCTTCAATTTGTTTGCGGACAGTCACACCTTTGGGGTACCAGAATACAAATCCGCCCCCGACCTTTTCCTCAAAAGCGAAAAGCTCCAGATCTTTCCCCAGACGCCGGTGGTCCCGCTTCTTTGCTTCCGCCAGCATTTCCAGGTACTCTTCCAGTTGTGCCTTCTTGAAAAAGGCGGTGCCGTAAATCCGCTGCAGCATTTTGTTTTTTTCATCACCCCGCCAGTACGCACCGGCAATTGTCAGCAATTTGAATGCTTTGATGAAGGAAGTATTGGGAAGATGGGGTCCCCTGCAGAGATCCATCCACTCTCCCTGTCGGTAGCAACTGATGGTTTCGCCGGCTGGGAGTTCTCCGATGATTTCAACCTTATAATCTTCTCCCATCTTTTCAAACATATCCAGCGCGGCTTCCCGGCTTACCTCTTCCCGATGGATTTCCAGCTTCTCTTTGGCAATCTTTTTCATCTCGCCTTCGATTTTCTCAAGGTCCTCCGGTGTAAACGGCGTATCCCGGTCAAAATCATAGTAAAAACCATCTTCAATCACCGGCCCGATGGTTACCTTTGTCTCCGGAAAAAGCCTCTGCACTGCCTGTGCCATCAAATGGGCTGAGGAGTGGCGAAGCACTTCCAGGGCATCCGGTGATTTTTCTGTGAGAATTTCCAGTGAACCGTTCTCCGTCAGCGGTACGGTCATATCGATCAGCTTATCGTTAAATCTGGCCGCCACAGCCATCCGGGCCAACCCGGAAGAAATGTCGGCCGCTACATCCAGCGGAGACGCGCCCTTAACAATATCAAGGACATTCCCATCTGGAAGCGTAACATGAATTTTGTCCATGGCGTTCACCTCTGTGTTGGGTTGGTTTATAAAAAAATGGTAGGCACGGGCGGTATCGAACCGCCGACCCCTTCCGCGTCAGGGAAGTGCTCTCCCACTGAGCTACGTGCCTCCACTGCCAGAAAAAATACCAGACTCCGCCCCGTTGTGTCAATAAAAAAGGACCGGAGAAAGAGTGATGGGTGATGCGTGATGCGTGAAGGGTTCAAAAAGAAAAGAGTGGGCATCGGAACCGGAGAGGGGTCGCAGTGTCTCTCGCCGATCATTCTCCGCCTGTGCCTTCTGGAGAATCCACAACTTCCGGCATGGGAGGTGCTTCACCATCAAAATGCTCATATTTCAGGAGTTTCCTGTAAGTCTCCATCTGCTGTCTCTTGAGCCCCAGCTTGGCGTAAATCCTGAATTCCAGCAAGTAAATCTCAGGGATATCCCGACGGATTCCCTTGGCTGTTTCACACAATTTCATTGCCACCGCGTAATTGCGCCGCCAGTAATTCCGGCTCGCCATGCTCAGGTAAAAATACGGGTTCCGCTTCCTGGCCTTTTCCATGTCCTTTCGAAGCAGATATGGCGATTTCATGCCTCCATGTTTTTTAAATACCTTCATTACATTGCCCATTACCATATCCGGAAAACGAGCCAGTTGCAGGGCTTTCAAAAAATGACTCCTTGCCCCTGACAAGTTCCCATTTCTCAACATCATTACGCCGATGTTGTTTTGAATCTGATAAGAGTCCGGATAAAATTTCTCCGCTATATTGAAAAGAATTCGCGCGTTTTTGTTTTTGTGTTCAAGCAGTAGTCGAGCAGCAATATTATTGTAATACAAGCCGGCTGCTTCGAGATCGGACAGCAAAACCACGTAATAATAATGTCTTGTATTCGGGACAAAATCCACCATCCTTCGGTCCTGACCGATCTGGACTCCAGTGATAATGTGGTTGCTTAAAACTACGGTATCTGCTTCCACTTTATTTCCAACAATATCTTCCACCAGCATATAGTAAGCCTCGAGCTTGGCAAATCTTGCGGCGCCCACCATAAGGTTGGTCATGGCGAAACAGTTTCCCAGATGATTCTGAAAACATGCATTCGCACTGAGTGTGCTGTCTGCAATGTAGCCAAAAGGCTTGGAACTACAGAATAGACAGTTGTAGAGAAAATCGAATCGGTCCTTCTGACTGCTTGCCATATTCACACAGGAGCTGAGCTGCTCCCGAACCTCGGAGCTGAGTTGAAAAGGAGGTTTCAAAATTGATTCGGCAGTCACGGTCATTTCAACACCTTTCACCCCCGAAATTACTATTGGCTTTTCCGGCAGTAACTTGGACCCAAGGCGATCCTGTACGGCTTGTCTAAACGTTTCCTCACTGTAAGCCACTGGGATTGGTTCCCGCATGCAAGCTGAGAACATTGTCAAAATGATACTCACCGCTATCAGCCTTACTGACATATCCTTACCCCCTGAGAATCTGGCCATAAAACTGTAAATATCACCATAACTCATTGTGCTCACATAATCAATCCACCGTTCCATTTTCCTTGATTTTCCGTTCCGGACTCTATTTTAAAACAAAACAAAAGCGTCAGAAGTGAATGAAAAACGCTATAGCTTCGTATCGCCCGGGTAATTTGAAACTGAGATCGGAGGACAGGCCGTCCCGGTGTTTCCGAGACTGCCAGTTTCCGAGACTGCCTGTCGCTCTTTGTCAATAAATCTGATACAATAAGTCGCTTTTTCGGTATCCGGGCAATTCCCGATGCCTCAACTATATGATAATCAACTTAATTGGAGGATATATGACTTACAAAGTTGCGGATTTAAATCTCAGTGAACAGGGACGACTGAAGATTCACTGGGCCGAGTCCCGGATGCCAGTAATGATGGCACTCAGGGAAAAATACAGCAAAACTCAGCCGCTGAAAGGCTATCGGATTGCCGGTTGTCTCCATGTGACAAAAGAAACAGCCGTACTGGTGGAAACCCTTCGGGCAGCTGGTGCAGAGGTGTCATGGTCCGGATGTAATCCGTTGTCCACACAAGATGACGTGGCGGCCGCACTGGCTGAAAACGGTACCTCAATTTACGCATGGCACGGGATGAACACAGAAGAATTTTACTGGTGCATTGACAAAACTCTGGAAACCAACCCGAACCTGACATTGGATGACGGCGCCGATTTGATTTTTACCATTCACAATAAGCACCCCGAAAAGGCCCAGACGGTAATTGGCGGAACGGAAGAAACCACCACAGGGGTTCACCGCCTACGTGCAATGGGAAACGCCGGGAAGCTCCTCTACCCTGTTTTTGCTGTAAATGATGCCGAGACAAAATGGGACTTTGACAATATTTATGGTACCGGCCAGTCAACTCTGGATGGGATTCTTCGGGCCACCAGCGTATTGATCGCTGGGAAAACTGTTGTTGTCGCAGGTTACGGCCACTGTGGTAAGGGCGTTGCCATGCGGGCGAAAGGCCTTGGTGCCAACGTCGTCGTAACAGAAGTTAAACCCACCGCCGCCCTGAAAGCCACGCTTGAGGGGATGCGCGTCATGACAATGGATGAAGCCGCACCGCTGGGCGACATTTTTGTAACCGCTACGGGAGTGAAAGACATTATTGTGAAACGTCACTTTGAGGCCATGAAAGACGGCGCAATTGTCTGCAATACCGGCCATTATGACTGCGAAATCAATATCCCCGGTTTGGAGGAAATTTCAAAATCAAAGTCAGAAATCAGAATGAACAACGAAGAATATGTCACCCATGACAACCGAAGAATTTTCCTTCTTGCAAAGGGTCGCCTGGTAAACCTTGCAGCAGCGGAAGGGCATCCCTCTGAGGTAATGGACATGTCTTTTGCCAACCAGTTCCTCGCAATGATCCGTCTGACAAAAGAAGGGAAAGACCTGGAAAGGATCGTCCACCTTCTGCCGGTGGAACAGGATCAAGACATCGCCCGACTCAAACTGGAAACCATGGGACTTTCCATTGACAAGTTAACAGACGAACAGGTTGCCTATATCAACGATTACGCTCAGGGAACCTGATCTCCGGTAACCTCATATCCACAAAAAAACCCGCCAAATGGCGGGTTTTTTATTGTCACTTTAAGCAGGCACCGCCTGCCGGATCTCAAGCTCAGCTGAATCCGCTTGAACCGCAACCACTGAAGGCAGCCTCACCGGCAGATGATCCGGAAGCCCCTGTAGATGCAATGGATGAGACCTTCCGTTCAACGTTGGTACTTCCGCATTTGGTGCAGGGAATATTGTCTGCCTGAGAGCTGCTGAACACCAGCTGTTCAAAGTCTGTGTTGCATTCATTGCAATGATATTCATAAATGGGCATGCTTCAAACCTCCATGAGGGACTGAAACTCAGCCTTCCAATGTCCCTTTGATAAACTGCTCCAGCTGAGGCTTCGGCATCGCGCCAATTGCCCTGTCTACAAGCTGTCCGTCCTTGAATAAAAGCAGGGTGGGGATACTCGCGATTCCATATTGCCGGGCAGCGTCCTGATGTTCGTCAACGTTGACTTTTCCAACCTTCAGTTTCCCGTCATATTCTGTTGCCAGTTCCTCAAGAACCGGTGCGATCATTCGACAGGGTCCGCACCAGGGTGCCCAGAAATCTACGATTGTAACGCCGGTTCCCTCCAGCACTTCTGTTTTGAATGTCTCATCTGTGAGATATACGATGTTGTCTGCCATTTTATGTTCCTCCTGATAATGGATACTCTTCTATCAACCGTCAATATGATAATGGAATTTGCATAAAGTTACAATTGAAAGACGCAGGAAAAAGAAGTTTGAGTTTGAGTCTGAGTTTAAGTGGAGAAAAAAAGGCGTTCGCCACTCCCGGCGATTCTTTCCATTTTTCCGTGAATCACAGGTCACAGTTCACGAGTCACGACCCATGTTGTGGCGCCGCCCACAACATGGGCATCACCAGCTTGAAGCGATGGACAGCATGTTCCGATACCGTTCATTCAATTCGTGCAGACGTCTGGACAGAATCATGGACATTTCTTTCATAATTTTAAAGCCGGCATCCTTATCTTCTTCAAGGTAGGTGATGAACCGTACCCCGTCCAATCTGTAAAGCAGGACATCGGTATGCGCGATAACAGAAGCCGTGCGTGTTGTCTGACCTAAAATAGCCATTTCACCGAACAATGCCCCTGCCTTGAGCATGGCAATTGCTTCTTCTTCCTGCTGAACATATTTGCTGATTCGTACCTGGCCCCGGAGAATGACATAAAGATCCAGTCCTTCCTCACCTTCTGTCAGGATTGCGTTGTCTTTTTTTGCTTTTACCGGCTCCAGCATGTCCACTACCTTCGACAGCTGGTTTTCGGAAAGACCGTCGAATAATCGCACTCGCTTCAGAATTTTACCTGCGATCTCCCTGTTTTGCATACTCCCTCGCTTCCGTCAAAATGTAAAAGTCCGGATCTGCCCCAGGAAAGCCCTTAATTGCTTCTTTTGCAAAGCCTTGCGCCTTGTCAAGCTCCCCTGCTGCAATCATAATTCGCATCAAGAAATAGGCTCGAAATCCTGAGGGCAGACCATTCGCTAATTTTTCAGCCTTGTCAAACTCCCCAAGCTTCAAATAATCTTCAATAAGAATATAATACACATAATGGCGAATGTCAAAATTGCTGTTCAGGATATGGTCAGAAAACTTCTCCGTCAGAAGCGCTGCGGACTCTTTTGGATGTCCTGTCATACGAAGGAAATTGGCCTGAACCATCAGGTAGTTATAATTATGACCGAATGAACGAGAATCTTTCTCTTTTTCGAGCATTTCTTTTACACATTGTAGATTTTCAGTCTGCATGCAATAGTGAAGCGTAATCCCCTGTCGGACAGAAACCATCAACTTCATTTTGGGTAATCTGTCAACAAGTTTCTCCATTTTCGCTGTGTCATTGGTAAATACGTAGCAGAGAAAGCGAAGGAAGGTTGTGGAATTTAAAGTGTAAGCTCCGGTACCACTCTTATCTATCCTGTCCAGAAGGTCCAGAGTTGCTGACACCTTCCCCTCATATAGTAAAACCTTCGCGAGATGAATTTTGGAAGCTTCAAAATCGGGTTTTCGGGCCAATGCCTTTCGAAAATACGTCTCTGCTTTCCCAAACTGTCCGTAATTGTAGTAGAACTCACCGAAGCTGTCGTAAGGATTTGCCTCATCCGGCCGAATGTACACATATTTTTCAAAAATCCCTTTCGCCTTGTTGAATTGACCAAGCGTTGCGTAAAAGTATCCCATCATATTGAGTATCTGGGCATTGTTGGGGTAGCGTTTATGCATCGCCTCATAGAAGTGGACCATTTTTTCAGGATTCTCTGTTTCCACAATCTTCCTGTATTTGTTAATCAACAGGAAGAAAGCCTCCATCCGGGAAGGGTATTTCTGAAGAAAAGCTTCAATTTCAGCAGCGGCCTTTCCTCGCTCCTCCGGATCCGGCTTTTCCATTGACAGCTTGATCAAACCTCTTTCAAAGTCTGTCCATTTCGGCGAAGGGATGGCAAGTTTCTTGTACAGTTCAGTCTGTTGCTTTTTGCTGCCATCGGGCATCGGCTCGACTCTCAACAGAAAAAGATTGGGCAACGGAAAGTCAGGGTCTTCTTCAGCAGCCAATTGCATGTCCCGCATTCCCTCCGGGAAGTAGTATTTCATCATATTGTCCACACCGTCCCGGTAGTGCTCCAGTGCCTTTCTTGAATGGGAACTGTAAAACCGCTCTCGGGTCAATGCGTAGTAGCTGGCCACAATTACTCCACAAATAAAAAGGGCAATTGCCATTTTTCTTACCATATTATTCCTCCATATTCATATCGTCTTTTATTTCAATCGTCACAATTGTGGCATCGTCCGCAAGTCCCTCCCCGGATTTCCGCTGCAAGTGCTGCAGGATATTCTGTGTAAAACCCATTGGGGATTCAAACGCACATCGCTTCAGAAGACCCTCAATTTCATGGTCCAGGGCTTCTGTGAAACCATCTGACAACATGATAATGCGGTCGCCCCGTTTGAATTCCATGTTGTGCTGTCTGTATTGAACCCCCTTCACAAGACCCAGTGGGAACCTGGGTTTCTGACGGGGGATCTGGCTTACTTCGCCATCCCGAACCAGGTAGGGGGACGGCATTCCCGCATTGACCAAGGACACGAGCCGTTTGTCTTTGTTTATACAGCAGTAGCAGGCTGCCACAAACATGTTTGCGCTGCTCTTCTCGACGAGAAGCTCACTTGCGCGGCTCATAATCTCTTCCGGTGTACTCAATGAACTTGCCTGGGAGCTGATGGTTTCCTTCGCCGCAACCATCATCAGCGCTGCGGGAATAGATTTCCCCGCCACATCTCCGATAAGAATTCCGGTTCTGTTTGAACCCGTAACCGAAAAATAGTCGAAAAAATCACCGCCGATTATCTTGGAAGGAACCGAAACACCGTACACCCTGAATAAAGCATTATCCGGATGCGCAGATGGGATCAGGCTCTTCTGGATGAAACCGGCAATCTTCATATCCCTTTCCAATTCAATCTGCTGGGACAGGCGTGCGAGCAATCGTTCATTCTCATGGGCAGTAACAAAATGGAGTAAAATTCTCCTCACAATCTCAAGTTCTTCTTCAAACAACACGCTCCTTGCCAGGACAAATGCCCGTATCTGACCGGCTTTCCGGAAAGGGAATCCGATTCTGAATCCTTTCTGATAAAAGGGATAAAACTCATTTTCGATGGAATTTTCCAACAGAAAAAACCTTGACTTTCCCGGCTGATCTTTCAGTGTTACCAGTCGTTTCGATTCAATATCACTGAAACAATCATTTTCTGTGTGAACCAGTACGGCAAACGTATCCGGTATGATTTCACTTAACAGCGTCAGTACTCTGCTTATCAGTTCTTCCCGGTTTTTGACAATAAGCATTTGTTCCGCCCGGGTTGTGATATCAAGTTCCCTGCGCTTTTCCTTTTCAAGGAAAACATCCTCCAACTGAGTTTGAAGAAAAGAGTGGAGTGGATTAAACAGAAAAACAATAGCCACAGCCAATCCCATAGAGTACAGATAGGGATCCGTCAGGTTGTAGTTGGAAAGCATTGTGTTGATGAGAAAGAGAAGGATCGCGTATAGCACGGATGAAATCAATAAAATAAATGAATAGAGCAAACTCTTCTTCAAAAGTACCCGGATATTGAAAAAACCGAATCTGTAAATACGGTAGGACAGGTAAACCGGAATCAACACCATAGGAGCAGAAAGTATTGAGGCTATGTCGGCATGATTCCGGGCAATTCCCAATGGGATTCCCGCCAGCACAAATGGAAGCATCCCCAGACTGTAAATTCTCAGCAAACCGTTCTTTCCAGATGGCATTGTTCGCCTTGAACTGGAAAAAAGAATCGCCAGGGTAGCTCCGCTGTAGACCAGGTACAGCGCCCATGGCCAGTCAAATTTGATTGGGATACCGGTGATGTAGATGCGAATGGAGCTGAAAATAAGGAGAGAAACAGGAATCGCGTATATCAGTATGACATGAAAATGCCATTTCTTCTGTATTGGATTTTTCATCGGGTAAATCAGAAAAAAATGAAGAAAAAACGCAGGCAGAAGAATATACGCCAGCTGGCCGACAGAACGGATTACCAGGTGGCTCAGCGCATATGAATGGGGTCTGAGGAAACACGTGAAGAGCAGCATTAAGGCCATGGTGAGGTAATAAAATAGACGGGACTCACTCCCCACCGGGTTGTTCAAGAGGACGATCAATCCAATGAGAAAAAACAGAATCATCAGAAGGCCCGCAAAGATATGAAAAGGTGTTATGGCACGTGCCTGCTCTGGTGAAACAGAGACTGTCAGTATATTTTCTCCTCTCTGCAACAGGTAGGGGACTCCAGAGTCTTTCGCATTTCGCAGCAAATCCGGTATTGTGAAAGGTTTTTTCACGAGCTCATGAGAAACTCCCAGCAGAATATCCCCCCGGCGAATCCCCGCGCGGGCAGCCGGAGATTCCGGAGCCACACTCTGAACCAGAACGCCATCCCTGCTAATCCCGGGCGAAATCCCGTCATACAGTTGAGCCCGGCTCATATCATACAGGCTCAAAAACGCCAGGAGTAAGGCGATAAGTCCGCTGGTTAAGTGAAAATTCCGGTTCATGAGGCCAGTACCCATGCTCCTTTCAAGGAGAGAAAATGAGCATCCTTGACAAATTCAATCGATGGAGTCTGTTTCAACAGTCGAAGAAAACAGAGCCGGTCCAGGCTTTCCCTTGCCGCGGTCAGAAACGGCTCACCCAATCCCGCAACTCCACCTGCTACATAAAATGACCGTGGGGCTATTATATCAGAAATAATGGCCATTCCTCTTCCCAGAATGTCTCCGGCGAAACGGGCTAAAGCCATAGCTTCTAAGTCTCCCGTTTCCAGAAGTCCGGAAATTTCCTTTGTAAAATGAAGCTGTCGGGAAGCGCTTTTATTGTACCGTTCAACAAGGGCGGATTCCCCAATAAAAGCCTCCAGACATCCGTGCTTTCCACAACCGCAGAGAGGACCGGCAGGGTCCACAACAATATGCCCTAACTCGGCCACCGCACCGGTGTCTGAGCCCATCAATTTTCCATTGTAAACAATACCGCCTCCCACTCCCGTTCCAAGTGTCAATACCGCGAAAGTGTCATCCGCCGCCACGCCGGGAAACCTTGACACGGCAAGGGCAGCGCAATTCCCGTCATTCTCTACCTTCACAGGGACTTCAAGGCTTTCAGACAACATCCTGCCCAACTCAATGGGTGTGGATATGGGGAGGTTGGTCGCGTGGAGAACTGCCCCATCCCTTCCCACGTTGGCAGCAATGGAAATTCCCACAGCCTTCAGCGAATGGTTCTGCCGGATATCACCAATGAGGGAATCCAGCTTCGCCACAATATTCGTTCCAGGCGTTGGAAAAACCGCTGGAAAGGGCGGAATAAACTCTCCCAGAGGGTTCAGTACTCCATACTTTGTCTGGGTCCCACCAATGTCCACAGCCAGAATCATGGCTTTTCTCCAACACTTTCCGACAGCCTTTTCGGGGGATCCACAATTTCCGGCATGGGCGGTGCGTCCTTATCAAAATGTTCATATTTCAAGAGCTTTCTGTATGCTTTCTCCTGTTTCTTTTTCAATCCCAGTTTTCCGTAAATTCTGAACTCGATCACGTAAATTTCCGGAATCTCCCTGCTGATCCGCTTGGCGGTACGGCACAGTTTCAATGCGCTGGCATAGTTATGCTTCCAGTATTCACGACGCGCGAGGCTCAAATAAAAGTACGGATTTCGCTTTTTAGCTTTTTCCAGATCTTTTCTCAGTAGCTCAAAAGATTTCATATTTCCACTTTTTTCAAACGTTTTCATCATGTTACCCAGGACGAGATCTGGAAATCGGGCCATTTGAAGTGCCGTGAAAAAATGCTTCCTGGCTTCCTGAATTTTGCCTGTCCTCAACATCAGTACACCGAGATTGTTGTGAATCTGATAGGAGTTCGGATACAATGCTACTGCTATTTTGAAAAGCGTTTCGGCTTCCTGATCCCGCTTCTTAAGCAAAAGCCGGGCACCCAGGTTGTTGTAATAAAGCCCCGTTGCCTGAACGTCAGACAGCAATGTTAAATAATGATATCGCTTCGAATTGGGGATAAAATCGACCAGCCTGCGCTCCGGACCGATTTGAATCGCGGTAATAATATGATTCGTATGTATCACCGTTTCTCCCTGAGCTTGATTCCCAATAATATCTTAAACCAGCATGTAGTAGGCATCAAGTTTTGTGAAACGGGCCGCTCCAACGAGCAGATTGGTCATCGCAAAACAATTTCCCTGATGATTCTTAAAGCAGGCATCCGCACTGAGCGTACTGTCGGCAATGTAGGCAAAATGGTTAGCACTGCCAAAGAGACATTTGTACAAAAAATTGAACCGTTCCTTCTGACTGACCCCGGATTTCAGGCAAGGGCTCATACCTTCCATTGTGCTGGGGCTGAGTTCAAATGGCGGCCTCATCAGTGTAGCTGGCGTCACAACCTGTGTTACACCTTTGCCCCCCGGAACAGAGATTGTACCGATTCGGTTAAGCTGATGGCCAAGACGACCCGCTACTTCCCGGCGAAATCCTTCCGGCGTGTAAACCACCTGTTCCGGACCTCTCATACAGGCCGTAGACAAAATCAGCAGAATGATAATCAGTACACTTTTGTTTTTCATTTCCGTCCTCTTTTCTACAGATAACTATACCATTTCTGTTGAGAAAAGGTTTCAATAAGAGAATTCAATACAGAAATTAGTGAGCAGAATCACGGGAAATCTGGAATGAATTGATGTATACTCACTGTGCGTAAAAGCACATAAAATCAGAAACACAGGGAGGATAGAATGAGTGATGCAGCAATGTGGTATATCGCTGTTGCTGGACAACAGCAGGGGCCATTCGGACGGGAAGATATAATTAATAAACTGCGTACCCGGGAAATAAACGGGGAAACGCTTGTTTTCGCCAACGGGATAACCCAGGACTGGACCCCGGCAGCTCAGATTGCCGATTTTTCCTCTGCAATCAGCCCGACAACTGCGGCAGCTCCTCCGGTACCGACATCGGGCGGGCCAATCCAATCCCATGAAATTGACTACAAGGTTTTCGGTGAAGAAATGCAGTTTGTTGAAATAGAACTGGACCCGGCAGAAACGGTCATCGCGGAAGCTGGCGCCATGATGTTCATGGAAGACGGCATTGACATGGAAACCCGCTTCGGCGACGGCTCCCAGCCGGACCAGGGCTTCATGGGAAAACTGATGGCCGGTGCCAAGCGAAAAATAACCGGTGAATCCCTCTTCATGACCTGGTTTACCCACCAGGGTACCGGGAAAAGCCATGTCTCTTTCGGCGCTCCCTATCCGGGGAAAATTATCGCATTGGATCTGAAAACACTGGGCGGTGAATTTATCTGCCAGAAAGATGCCTTTCTCTGCGCCGCCATGGGAACCGAGATCGGCATTGCGTTCAACAAACGGATTGGTGCAGGATTTTTCGGTGGAGAAGGCTTCATCATGCAACGGTTGAAAGGAGACGGGAAAGCCTTTGTCCATGCCGGTGGCACCGTAATAAACCGGAAACTGGCCGCCGGGCAGACACTCCGCGTAGATACCGGCTGTCTGGTTGGCTTTACCCCCTCCGTAGCCTATGACATTCAGATGGTGAAAAAACTGAAATCCATCTTCTTCGGCGGAGAAGGCCTCTTCCTTGCCACGCTCACTGGCCCGGGAGACGTCTGGCTCCAGTCCCTGCCCTTCTCCAGGCTTGCAGACCGTATCTACGCCGCGGCGCCCCAGGGTGGCGGAAAACAGGTCGGCGAAGGTTCCGTGCTGGGTGGTGTATTCAACATGATCGGCGGAGACTGAGGTGCCGCTTTGCGGCACCGTGAATGGTGGATAGCGAGCACCTTCGGTGCGTGGATAGTGAATAGTGGATGGTGGATAGTGGACAGTGAACTCAGGGAGTTGGCTATCTGCCGCTTTGCGGCACAGTGAATGGTGGATAGCGAGCACCTTCGGTGCGTGGATAGTGAATAGTGGATGGTG